>CAYXQW010000366.1:0-2791 GCA_964466695.1 uncultured Bdellovibrionales bacterium | reverse complement strand
CTCGAGCATCTCGATGAACGCACAGTAATTTTTCCAGCCATAAATGACCTGGCAGCCCTCGGAGTAATTGCCCGGGCCGGTTACTTTTTCGCCGCCATAGTGGATGTTGAGATATTTGTTTTTTGTCACGGCATTTTCTTCTGCTGGTGTGAGATCGTTGTCCCATTCGATGATCTGGTTCTTGTCATTTTCGTCGAGGCGCGGGTTGAGCGCGCGATAGGCCCAGCTCTCTTTTTTGATGGTGGTGCCGGTGTTGGGATTTTCGCTGGTGTTCGAGAGATACTGTCGGGGGGGCAAGCGGCCGCCGGGGTTTTTCTCGGTCGCGTAGCACGTTTTGGGTATGCGTGGCCGCGGCACCTCGGTGGTTATGAACTGGCCGCCGTTTTCAATCTCCTTGCCGTTGTTGTTGAGCTTCTTGACCGTGATCTTGCCGCGCTTGTGAAAGCCCAGGCGATACTTGTACATGCCCGGCATCATCAAGGAGGACGGACCTTCCTCGTCCCGGTGCTCGGTCGAGATCTGATACGAGATAACTCGCTTATTGCCTCCCTCTTTGAAGACCACGAAGAGCGTGTCGTCCCAGTGCTTGTTGGTGCGAACGCCGCTCGGCTCCATGGCGTTCATCAGAAAGCCGCGCACGCCGATGAGATTTATGCGCCCGTCGGCCTCCTGAAAGTCGTAGGCCTTGTCGCCCTCGCGCGCAAAGCACCGCCGGGCGCGCTCGTAGACGCCGCGAAGGTGGTCGTAGAGCATGTCGGTCGTGTAGTCGCGCAGGTTGAAGGATTGCAGGCCGCTATTCATTGTTTAAAGACCGGCTTACGACGAAGCGGGGGCGAATTTCGCTGATGCAGGTGTCGTTGTACTTTTCGCCAGGATCTACCTCGAGAATCGTGAGTCGTACACAGTCGGGCAAGGAATAGTTAGGCCACCTAACCAAGCGCTCGGCGAATTTATAGTAAAGCTGAGTGGCGAGATCGATAGGTTTACCTATAGGGTCCCCACTACCGCAGGCCCCCCATTGAACCTTCCGTACTCGATTATTGTTGCGATAAGCACCCTGACTCGCCGTATGCCCAGGGGCGAGGTTGACGATCAACTTGCGCTTCGTCGCTTGGTTCTCATGGCCATAGAACTCTTCGCTCGGCTGGTTATAGAACGACTCTGGGATTTGGATCTCTATCCATTCACCGACCCCGTCCCCTTTGCTCCCTTCGCACCATGCAGTGGCCAGGTCGCCATCCAACATCAAGCTCGGTTGGTAGGAGTGCTTACCCTGCCGCGGCAAAGTCGAGGAAGCGCGCAGGCCCAAGGTTTCGCAACAATATGGCTCCCATTCTTCGGCGGTGGGGAAATAATCTGGGTCTCTATATTCCTTGTCCGCGGCGAGCACGATCTGTATCTCGCGCAGCTCGAGGAGGTCGACGTTCTTGAAATGCCATGACAATTGCCTTTTTTTTGCTTTCACGCCTTTGGGCCAGGTATCGATCACGGGTCTGTCTGTAGAGAGAGTGACGAGAACATCGAGCGTGCTGAGGGGACCCTTCCAATAGCCCGCGGGAAACAATGGATAGTAAAGAACGCCATGACTTCGAGCTATGCCGGGCCCATCGGTTTCGTGCCATGCTTCGAAGAAGAGCGAGCCTGGGTAGGATAGCGTAAACTTCGCGGGCCCCTTCGGGATCTTGAGCGAGACTACGCACCAGGCGAATTCATTCGTAACGGATTTTCGAGAAAGCGAGAAGACCATATCCCGTGGCCTAAAGAGCACGTCCGAGAAACTATCGGGTTTCTCCTCGAGTCGGCATGAATACACGGTGTCGCCTTGGGTAACTTTGACGCGGCCCGCGAGCGCACGAAGTACATTCTGATTGAGCCCGCACAATGGAACGCCGACGAGAACCTCGGCGCTCTCGCCGTCGTTACGCAGGTCATATTGAGCAACGGCGTCAAAGGACTCGTCGCGAACATCAAGGCGCAGATCTTCTCTTATCAAAGCGATGTCGTTGTTTTTCATGAGAAAAAAACCGCCGAGCGGAGTGCTCTCGGTGATTTTCCCATGGCCACCATTTGCGTGGGCTGCCGACCCTGTGAGCCATACGCAACAGCACAAGCACAAGCTGACAATTCTGGAAGTTTTTGACATGTAAACATCTCCTTGGTGATGACCACCAAAATTACCGAGAGAACCAAAACAACTCCACCGCCGCCTTCGTCACCCGCACGATATGCAGCGTGTTGAGCGCGAGCCCCCGCAAGCACAGCGGCTTGGGCACATAGATGATGCCGGGCTCAGCGCTGCTGCAAAGCTCCGCCCGCTTGTTCTTGCGGTTTTTGCGACAGCCTACCTCGGCGACGAGCCGCCGGTCGATCTCGTCCGCCTCGGTCGTGCCGAAGTTGAACATCACGAGGTCGTCGCGCGTGATCTTGTAGCCGACGGCGATAGCTTCGAGGGTATCGCCCGTCTTCACCTTGTACTCGATGATATTGACGACGGGCTTGTTACAAAGCTCGACCTCGCCTAGGTCTTTGGCGTTGTGCGAGGGGGTGGCCGCGGTGCGCACGTACACGAGGGATTCGTCGCGCTTTGCCCCCTTGATGGAGGAGGTCAACGTCGCCGGGCCGTAGCCCGCGAACTCGACATCGATGCGGCCGCTCTTATCGGTCGTGGCTTCTTTCTTCGAGCGGTTTGGGAACTCGGCGATGAGCTTGACGCCAGAGATGGGCTCATCGGTGGCGTCGGCCACGAGCCGCACCGACAAGAACGACTTCTCGCGAACCGTGTTGTAGACAG
>CAYXQW010000365.1:0-3522 GCA_964466695.1 uncultured Bdellovibrionales bacterium | reverse complement strand
GTGGGCCGTGCCGCGGGCGCGGTGGTCGAGGAGTGAGGGCGATGCTCGAGGCCAAAAGAGAGGAGGCGGCGAGCTCTGCGGCCGTGTTCGGCGAGGAAAAGCTCGCAAAGCTCTTGGTCGGGCGCGGGGCTTTGACGGTCGAGGCGATGCGCCGCGGGCTCGAGGTGCAGTCGGAGAAGGGCGGGCGCCTCGCGGAGGTGCTCGTGGCGCACAAGCTCGCTGACGAGGACGCCGTCTTGCTGGCCTACGGAGAGCTTTTGGGTGTCGAGGTGCAGCCACGGATCGATGATCGCGCGATCCCCGACGAGCTCATCGCGCTCGTGCCCATAAACTTCGCGAAGCAATACAGCATGGTGCCGCTCGTGCGTACGCCGGAGGGTCGTGTTCGCGTGGCGTGCGCCGATCCGCTCGCGGTGAGCGCCCTCGATGACCTCGCGGTGCTGCTTGGCGCGCCGCTCGCGCCCGTGTTGGTCAAGGCCGAGGTCGTGCTCGAGGCCATCAACAAAGCCTACGATCGCGGGACGGCCCAAGCCGCGCGCGCGATGGACGAGCTCGCCGAGGAGGACCTCGATTCTTTCGCGCAGGACATCGAGGAGGCGGTGGATCTTCTGGACTCCTCCGACGAGGCGCCGATCATCCGCCTGGTAAACTCGCTGGTCTCACAGGCGGTGAAGGAGCACGCGAGCGATATCCACATCGAGCCGGGCGAGCGCGAGATCGTGGTGCGCTTCCGGGTGGACGGGATCTTGCACGAGAAGATCCGTCCGCCGAAGAAGCTGCACGCCTCGGTCGTCAGCCGGGTCAAGATCCAGGCGGGCCTGAACATCGCGGAGAAGCGCCTGCCGCAGGACGGGCGTATTCGTCTCAAGATCGCGGGTAAGGACATAGATATCCGCGTGGCGACCGCGCCTACGGCGCACGGCGAGCGGATCACCATGCGGCTGCTCGATCGCTCGGCGGTGCTGCTCGACCTTCTGGACTTGGGGTTTTCGCAAGACAACCTCACCATCATGAAGGGCCTCATCACCCGCAGTCACGGCATCATCCTCGTGACGGGGCCGACGGGCAGCGGCAAGACCACGACCTTGTACGCGTGCCTGTCCGCGATAAACACCCCGGATCTGAACATCCTCACGATCGAAGACCCGATCGAGTACCAGCTCGAGGGGGTCTCGCAGACGCAGGTGAGCGCGAAGATCAGCCTCACCTTCGCGAGCGGGCTGCGCTCCTTTCTGCGGCATGACCCCGACGTGATCATGGTGGGCGAGGTGCGTGACCTCGAGACGGCGGAGATCGCAATCCAAGCCGCCTTGACGGGCCACTTGGTGTTGTCGACGGTCCACACCAACGACGCTCCGGGGGCGATCACGCGCTTCGTCGATATGGGCGTGGAGCCCTTCCTCGTCGCCTCCTCGGTCGCGGGGATCCTAGCGCAGCGGTTGGTGCGGACGCTGTGCTCGCATTGCAAGGAGCCGTACACGGCGACGCTCGAGGAGGTGCGCGAGCTCGGCTTGTCGCCGGACATGGTCGGCGCGCACCCCACGTTTTGGCGAGGCAAGGGTTGCCCCGAGTGCGGCGGGATGGGGTACTCGGGGCGCACCGGCATCTACGAGCTGATGCTGCCCTCCGATGACATCCGGCAGCTCATCTTGAGCAACGTCGACTCCAACACGATCAAGCGCAAGGCCGCGGAGCAAGGCATGCGCACGCTGCGTGAGGACGGGGCGCGCAAGGTGCTCGCGGGCATCACCTCGAGCGCCGAGGTCTTGCGCGTAACGGCGGAGGACGCGCTCTGATGCCGGTGTACGCGTTTAAAGGTTTCGACGCGCAGGGCAAGGCGGTCACGGGGACCAAGGAGGCGGTCAATCCGCGCGTGATCAAGCAAGCGCTGCGTAAAGACGGCGTCTACTTGACCGAGCTATGCGAGAGCGGTCAGGCGAAGAAGGGCATCAAGCTCGATTTTCGGATCAGGTTTTTCGCCGAGCGCGTCTCGACCCAGGAGCTGTCGGTGGCGACGCGGCAGCTCGCGACCTTGTGCGGGGCCGGGATCCCGCTCGTCGACTCTCTCGTGGCGCTCATCGATCAGGTCGAGCACGAGAAGTTTCGCGCTGTGTGGGCCGACGTCAAGCAGCGGGTCAACGAGGGCGCGAGCTTCGCCGACGCGCTCGGGGCCCACCCGCGGGTGTTCTCGGGCCTGTACGTCAACATGGTCCGCGCTGGCGAGTCCTCGGGCGCGCTCGACGTGGTGCTCAGCCGCCTGGCCGACTTCACCGAGGGCAGCGCGGACCTCCGAAGCAAGCTGATGGGCGCCATGGTGTATCCCATCATCATGATGTGCGCCGCGTTCGGTGTGGTGGGGATCTTGTTCGTGTTCGTGATCCCGAAGATAAGCGCGCTCTTTACGGCGCAGAAGGTGGCGCTGCCCTTGCCCACGCAGCTCTTGATCTTCGCCAGCGCGATGGTGCGCGACTATTGGTTCTTGATCATCATCCTGGGGATCGCGGCGGTCGTGTCCTCGCGAAGGTATATCAACACCGAGGCCGGGCGGGCGCGTTGGGATAGGTTCGCGCTCTCGGCGCCGCTGTTCGGCTCGCTCGTGCGCATGGTGGCGGTGGCGCGCTTCACCCGCACGCTCGGGACGCTCATCGGCGCCGGGGTGCCTCTGCTCACGGCGTTCGACATCGTCAAGAACGTGGTGCAGAACTCGTTGTTGCTCGGCGTCATCGAGACCGCGCGCGACGCGGTGAAGGAAGGCGACAGCATCGCCGCGCCGCTGCGGCGCTCGGGGCAGTTCCCTCCCATCATGACGCACATGATCGCCATCGGTGAGCGCTCGGGTCAGCTCGAGGCCATGCTCGCGACCGTGGCGAAGTCCTACGAGACCCAGGTCGACACGCGCGTAAGGAGCTTAACGAGCGTGCTCGAGCCGGTCATGATCTTGTTTTTGGGCGTGGTGGTGGGGTTCATCGTGTTCGCGATCCTGCTGCCCATTTTGCAAATCTCGTCGTTTGCCGGATGAAGGAGAACATCATGTTCATACGTATGAAGGAGCTCTTGGCGCAGGTCACCCGTGTGCGGCCGCGCGCCCTCGCGCGGTGTTCAGAGCGGGGCATGAACCTGCTCGAGATCATGGTCGTCTTGGTCATCATCTCCCTCGTCGCCGGCACGGTGGGCGTGGCGGTGATGAAGCAGCTCGACAACGCGAAGAAGAAGCAGGCCGGCGTCCAGCTACACAACCTCAGCGAGGCGCTCGAGCTATATAAGTTGCAGTTCCATAACTATCCCTCCACCGCCGAGGGGCTGCCCGCCCTCGTCGCCCCGAAAGACGGGGCGCAGCCGTTCATCACCCAGGTGCCGAAAGATCCGTGGGGGCGTGACTATGTCTATATCTATCCCGGGTCCATGAATCAGGGGGGCTTCGATATCATGAGCTACGGCCCCGACGGCGTCCAGGGAGGCGCCGACGACATCACGAACTATACGCAAGGGCAGGCAGGCGAGAGCTGACGCGAGATGAGCTTT
>CAYXQW010000364.1:0-3539 GCA_964466695.1 uncultured Bdellovibrionales bacterium | reverse complement strand
AGCTCATGCGCCAGCTCCCGGGCGCGCTCGATCGTTATTGGCGAGAGATCACAGCTCGCCAGGGCTTCTTGGCGTGCGCCGAGGCCGCCGCCGCTCCCTGACGCGCTTGGCTTGCGCCTGATACTCGCGCTAGATGGCCGCATGGATACGACGACCATCGCCGGCCTGTTCGCCAAGGCCGTAGACATCTTCCTGCACCTCGACACCCACCTCAATTACTGGGCCGAGGTCATGGGCCCCTGGCTCTATGTAATGCTCTTCCTCATCATCTTCTGCGAGACCGGCCTCGTGGTGACCCCCTTCCTCCCAGGCGACTCGTTGCTCTTCGCCGTGGGGGCCCTGGCCGCGACCACGGGCTCGGTCTTGCGCATCGAGCTCATCGTGCCGCTGCTCATCGCGGCCGGGATCTTGGGCGACGCCGCGAATTACTCCATCGGCAAGCACGTCGGCCCCAAGGTCTTCCACGAGGGCGCGCGCTTCTTGAACCAAAGACACCTCAAGCGCACCCACGAGTTCTACGAGCGGCACGGCGGCAAGACCATCATCATCGCGCGCTTCATGCCCATCATCCGCACCTTCGCGCCCTTCGTGGCCGGCATCGGCTTCATGCGCTACCGACGGTTCTTCGCCTTCAACGCCGTCGGCGCCATCGCCTGGGTGACCTTGTTCGGCCTCGGCGGGTATTGGTTCGGCAACCTCGAGGGCGTAAAGCGCAACTTCCAGTACGTGGTGGTGGGAATCATCTTGATCTCGATCATGCCTATCGCCATCGAGCTCGTGCGCGGGCGCCTCAAGGCTCGGCGCGCCGCGGCGCAGGCCGCATGCTGAAGGACAAGCACATCGTCCTCGGTGTCTCGGGGAGCATCGCGGCCTACAAGGCGGTACCGCTCGCGCGGAGCTACCTCGCGGCGCGCGCCGAGGTGTGGTCCATGCTCACCACCGCGGCCACGCGCTTCGTGGGGCCTCTGACCTTCTCCGCGCTCACGGGCAAGCGCGTGGTCCTGGATATGTGGAGCGCGGCCGAGGCCGGCGAGATAGGTCACGTCGAGCTGGCGCACCGCGCCGACGCGCTCGTGCTCGCGCCCGCCACGGCCGACCTGATCGCGCGCATCGCAAAGGGCCGCGCGGACGACCACGTGACGGCGGTGGCGCTCGCGACGCGGGCGCCGATCCTCATCGCCCCGGCCATGGAAGAAGGCATGTGGCAAAACCCCGCGACGCAAGAGAACGTAAGGGCCTTGCGCGCGCGCGGCGTCACCATCGTCCCCCCGGGAGAGGGCCCTTTGGCATCGGGGCGAAGCGGGGTCGGACGTCTGGCCGATCCCGAGGAGATCTTCGAAGCCACGCTCGCCTTGCTCACACCGCAAGACCTCGCCGGGCGGCGCGTGGTGGTCACCGCCGGACCCACGCGCGAGGCCTTCGACCCGGCGCGCTTCGTCTCAAACGCCTCGAGCGGCAAGATGGGCTACGCCATAGCCACGGTCGCGCGGCGGCGCGGCGCCAGCGTCACCTTGATCTCTGGACCTACGGCGCTCCCCCCTCCTCCCGGAGTAGAGCTCTTGCGCGTCACGACCACGGCCGAGATGCTCGAGGCTTGCCAAAGCGCCCTCACGGGCGCCTGGGCCCTGATCATGGCCGCCGCCCCGGCCGACTACCGCCCCGCGACGAGCCTTGCCCACAAGCACAAGAAGTCACCGAACGAGCGCTTGGAAGTGGTCTTCGAGAGCACCCCCGATATCTTGCGCACGCTCGACCCGCGCGCCGCCGGCGTCCTCGCGGTGGGCTTCGCGGCCGAGAGCCGCGATCTCATCGCGAACGCAAGAAGCAAGCTTACGGCCAAGAACCTCGACCTCATCGTGGCGAACGACATCACGCGCGCCGACGCGGGCTTCGCCTGCGACACCAACGCCATTACCATCCTCGACCGTGACGACGCGCTCACGGAGCTCCCCGTGCTGCCAAAACAGAGCGCGGCGAGCGCGATCTTCGACGCGCTTACCCGTTTCGCGAGCTAACTTGAGGATCGCGTATAACGCCAATTGTTGTTGACGTTTCGAGATCCCAGCGTGTACTTGGTTGTATCGAGGGATAAATAGGATGGGAGTAGACCCTACAAGCTGGCGCACTGCCGCCGAAGCCATTGCTACCGTAGACTGGGAAGTGATCGCTTCTTACGGGGTGACCTACGTCTTCAGGACCGTACAAGATCTAGGCGCCACCGAGACCGATCTGGCTCGGTTGTCCGATCGCGTGCTCGATATCTTCGTGCGCGGCGACACACCCTCCCCACGCGCGCGCCCGGCCGCGCCCAATCAACCGGCGGTCCTGCGCGCTCCCTCCCCACGCATCACGTCTCCCACAGCGGTGCGGGTCGATCAGCGCGCCAAGGCGGTAGACGAGCTCATCAACGTCTTGGCCGAGAGGTGGCGCAACGGCTCGCTCTCTTTCGACGAGCTGCTCGAAAAGACGCCGAAGCTGCTCGCGCGCGGGGTCCTGCCGCAGGCCTGGGACGGCAACGGCCTCTACCCCTCACGTGTGCACATGCTGCCGCGCCGTACGGCCACGCGCCTCGACAATACCGCCTATCCACGCGTGGCCTTCTTCGAGGCGCTCTCGCTTTGCCGCTATGTGCTGGGCGCCAAGAGCTCGGAGCCTGGCGCGGCCGATAACCGATTGTTCCTCGACGTCTTCTTGCAAGACGCAGCACAACGTCAGGTGAGCGGCAAGCCCTTTGGCGGCACACCGCGCGTAGCCGAGGCCGCGACCAGGGTCATGACCGAGGCGTACAAGATGCGCTTCGAGCTCCTCCCGCCGCACACCTCGCAGGCGCTGTCCTTGGGCCTCGGGATCAAAGTACAGGCGTTTAAGCCAGAGATCATGAAGCTCGCCCAGCAGATCCTCGCGCCTCCTTACGAGGAACAGGCCGCGCTCGCGCTGCGAGCCTTGCTGAGCCCAGACGGGGCGCTGCAAAAAAACCCGGCGCTCGCCACGCGCCTGCTCGCCCTCGGCCGGCAAAAGCTACCCGACATAGTTACGACCCGCATCGCGGCGCAGCACCCGGATGGCGATCCATCGCGACGCTTGCTCATGGATACACTGCGCATCCTGGCCTTCCCCCACACGGTGCATCAAGGCCAGAACCCGACGTGCCAATCCGTACGCGGGATCTATCTCCAAGCCGAGCACGAGCCCGCGAGGCTTTTGGACTCGCTGTTCGAGGTCTTGAAGAAAGGCTACCTTACCACGAAGACCGCCTACGGCTCGGTGAGCAGCCAAGGCCAAGACACGAGCCTCAACACCACACCCCCGGTCGATGCCCTCTCAGCCGTCCTGGTCCCCCACTTGCACGCCAATTATTTAGCCATGGTCAAGCAATCCATCGGCAACCAGAGAGGGGGCTACGACTACGCCACAATAAACCGCGACATGTACGGCAAGATCGTCCTCGGCAACCAATATTCCTTCCGCGCGAGTGACGCAGGAAGCCAGGCCGACGCCGACTGGCCGGTGATAACCAATTTCTACCAGGTCTTTCACCC
>CAYXQW010000363.1:3386-3594 GCA_964466695.1 uncultured Bdellovibrionales bacterium | reverse complement strand
GATGGTGTTCATCTTGGTGTGGACCTCGAGGCAGAGGCAGCCGTCGCCGAGATCCACGAGCGAGGCGCCGAGGTTATCCTTCACCACGCGCCGCGCGTCTCTCTTTACGGCGCAAAGCGCGATCCGCTTAAGATCGGGCACGAGCGCGCGCGGCCTCTCCTTACGCGGATCCCAAAACGTCTCGCCGTCGAAGAAGCGCTCGCGCCCG
>CAYXQW010000363.1:1365-3376 GCA_964466695.1 uncultured Bdellovibrionales bacterium | reverse complement strand
AAACCCAAGGCGCCACCGCGATGCCCTCGCGCTCCATGCGTGAGGTGGCGCGAGCGACGCCCACCGCATCCCAGGCGGCGAAGGGCCCGAGCTCCCAGCCAAAGCCCCACCTCATCGCTCGATCGATGCTCGTAAGATCATCGGCGACCTCACCCAAAAGGCGCGACGCGTAGCCGAGCGTATGCGCGAGCACCGCGAAGGTGAGCTCGCCCGCGCGGTCCTCGTGCTCCACCAGGGCGCAGAGCCGCTCGCCGGGGTCTTCGAGATTCTTCACCGCGGCGAGCGCGTCGAAGCGCACCTTGCGCACGGGCCGATAGTCGCCGCTCGCGACGTCGAGCACCAAAAGCTCGGCGCCCTCCTTCTTGTAAAACCCGCCGCCGCTCTTGCGCCCCAAGCGCCCCGCCTCTTGCATGCGCGAGATCCACGACGGAACCGCGAAGTGCTCCTCGTCGCCCTCGAGGTGATCGTGACAATTGCGCGCCACGTGCAGGAGGGTGTCGAGCCCGACCATGTCGGCAGTGTTGAAGGCGGCGCTCTTTGGCCGGCCCATGGGCCATCCGACGATCTTGTCGATCTCCTCGATCGAGAAGCCACGCTCGGTCATGAGCCGCGCGGTGGTGAGGAAGGCGTGCACGCCGATGCGGTTGGCGATGAAGCTCGGCGTGTCCTTGGCGACGACGACCTCCTTGCCGACGAGCTCGCCGATCTCGGCCGCGCGGCGCATGGTGGCCTCCGAGGTCGCCTGACCGGGCACGAGCTCGAGCAGGCTCATGTAGCGCACGGGGTTGAAGAAGTGCATCGCCAAAAAGCGCGACCGCATAGCCTCCGGCAAGGCCTCGCTCATCGCGGCCACCAAAAGCCCGCTCGTGTTCGAGGCGATGATGGCGTCGTCCCGCAAGAACGGCGCGATCTTGGCGAGCAGCGCGCGCTTGATGTCGAGCTCTTCGACCACAGCCTCGATCACGAGCTCGCACTCTCGCAACCGCTCGAGGTGACAGGCTAGGTCACCGGGGGTGATGAGACCCGCATCCTCGGCATCGTAGAAGGCGGCGGGCTTGGCGTTAAGCGCCCGCGCGATCCCTTCGCGCGCGCCCGCGGGCAAGACATCGAAGAGGTGGACGCGCGCGCCCGCGCTGGCGAAGTGCGCCGCGAGCGTGCTCCCCATTACCCCCGAGCCCAAGACCGCCACCGTATCAATCCGCGCCGCCATACTTTCCTCCGAGAGATCCCTCTCTCCTCATCGCTCGAGGAGAGAGAACGGCGCACGATAGCCAATTGCGACCGGTGTGGCGAGCGTGAAGCGATCAGAGCTCGAGGCAGATCGTCACCGGCCCGTCGTTGCAGAGCGTAACCTGCATGTCGGCGCCGAAACGGCCCTCGGCTACGCTCACACCAAGGTCGCGCACGGCCGCGGCGAAGAGGCGGCAGAGCTCATGGGCGCGCGCGCCGTCCTCGGCCTCGCCGAAGTAGGGCCGGCGACCGCGGCTCGTGTCGGCGAGCAGCGTAAACTGGCTCACCACGAGGCAAGCACCGCCGACGTCCGTAAGCGCGAGGTTCATCTTGCCGTGCTCGTCGGCGAAGACGCGAAGCTCGACGATCTTCTTCGCGAGCGCGAGGACCTGCTTTTCGATGTCGCCGCGCGCCACGCCGAGTAACACGAAGAGCCCGCGCCCGATCTCGCCTACCTTGACGCCATCTACCTCGACGCGGGCCGAGCTCACCCGCTGCACCACCGCGCGCATCTAGCTGCTGCCCGCGCGACGGGCCGCGAGCGACAACAAGAACATCGCGAACAAGGAGAGCACCACCGTGGCGCCGGACGGGATGTTGAAGGCGTAGCTCGCAAAGAGCCCGGCGAAGACGCCGATGACCGAGACGCCGACGGCGATGAAGATCATATCGCGTAGCCGCCGCGCCAGGGGGCGGGCGGTGGCGGCCGGCAGGATGAGGAGCGCGCTCACCAGGATGAGCCCCACCACCCGGATGATGAGCACCACCGCCACGGAGATGA
>CAYXQW010000363.1:0-1355 GCA_964466695.1 uncultured Bdellovibrionales bacterium | reverse complement strand
CTTCATCTCCCCGGTCAAGGCCGGTTCCCGGGTGCGGATGGCGGCGACGATCGTGAGCGACACGCCGGTGAGCAAGCCGTAGTAGAGCACTCGCACCGGCAGACCTGCGGCTGCAGCCAGGGTCTCGTCGTAGGTGAAGGCCCAGAGCTCCTTGTAGAACAGAGCGACGAAGCCGAGCACCAGCGCGGTGACGGCGATGGTGAGCGCGACGTCGGCGCTCGTGGTGGTGAGGATGTTGCCGAACAGGTAGCTGAAGATATCCACCGCATAGTTACGCCTAAGCGACAACATGAGCACGCCGAAGGCCATCGACGCCGCGAGGAAGATGCCGATGGCGCTGTCTGTCGAGACGCGGCCGCGGCGACTCGTGACACCGATCAGGTAGGCGGTGAGCAGGCAGAAGGCGACCGTCGCGGGCGTCACCGCGGCCTGGCCGATGAGGAGCCCGAGGGCCACGCCACCAAATGCCGCGTGCGAGATGCCCTGACCGATGAAGGCCCAGCGCTTGAGCACGACGAACACCGAGAGCACCGCGCAGAGGACGCCGACGGTGACGCCGACTAAGAGCGCGCGCTGCATGAAGGGGTGGGTGAAGGCCTCGAGCATGGAGGTCAAGCTCCGCCGCTGCGCGGCGCGTGGCGCCCGACCACGCGGTGGGGGATGTCGCCGTGCAGCGCGTCCACCGCGTAACCGCGGGTGTTGAGTTCCTCAGCCAGGCGCTGGGCGCTGGCGCGCGTGCGCGTGAACACCAGTGCGGCATCAATCTCTTCCATTTTTATAAAAAGACTTCTATAACAAAAAAAACGTCTGATTTGCATGGCTCGGGGAAGCGCTTTATTGTATGCGTAGGACGCAAATCGCACGCCCTCACGAACGTAGTTTTGATCCGGTCCGATGATAACTTCTTTCCTAAGGCCAAGAGAATGGGAATCGATAGCAGGAACCAGCAGCGTCACGTCAAAACCATGTTTAGCAAGCGAGACCGCCTCTTTATAAAAAATACGTCCGTCAAAGATGCGATGCTCGAAAAGGACATGACAGATTTTTTTCATGCTCGTATTCACAGGCTTGTTCGTTCATTCTTCAATGGAATTGCATTTCGAAATCCGCTGATCTCACATCCGGTCAGGCGTTCGAGGACGGTGATGAAGCGATATTCCCATCATACTTCAAAGGTTTTTCGACCAGGGCGGCAATGAAGGTGGATTTGGCCGGAAAAAGATGGTTCATCAGCGAGTCTATCCCCAGAACAGCCGCGCTCACGGGAAGCCGCGCTACGGCCATCCATTTCACGACACGCTTGTTGACGATGCGCCGGAGCCGAAGAATGCGGTATCCGGAAGCCTCCAGGCTCT
>CAYXQW010000362.1:0-3599 GCA_964466695.1 uncultured Bdellovibrionales bacterium | reverse complement strand
GGTCTCCATCTCCACCGAGAAGTGCGGGCACGACCGCTTCTGATTTGCCGAGGCATCGAAGAGCGCCCAGGCTTCGAGAGCGGCGTTAGGCTCGGCCACCTCGATGTCGTTGCGAAGCTGCACCGCGCGCGTGTTCTCTCGCAGCTTGTCAGGCGCCAAGAGCAGAGCGTTGCCCGCGCCGAGCTCGGTCTGCTGAGCGTTCGCGAACAAGGGCCCAGGGCTCGTGCCGGAGATCACCGCATACTCGGGCGCGCCCCGGGGCTGTCCCGCGAACAGGTCGGTGACCGCCGCCACGGCGTCGAGCTGAAACTGCTGGTTGGCGTCGAATTGCAGCTTCATGGTCGTGGCTCACGCATGCGCGGCAAAACATTTTGTGGCTCATGGATCGCCAAAAGTGAGCCACAACCGATTTTGTGGCGCGTGCGTGAGCCACAACGTCTTTTAGAAGGCATGGTAGCCCTCCGCGATGTTCAAGAGCGCGGGGAACACCAAGATGGCCGCCTTGCGTCCGCGCCTCTGCTCGATGGGCTTGACCACGTGCTTCTTGGTGAGCACCCCCAAGATGCGCTTGGCCGTGGCCGCGGGGATGCCGGCGTCTTTGACGAAGTCCGAGCTCTTGAACGTGGGGCGCTCGAACAGCCAGTCGAGGGTTTGCACCACATACTGCGAGCGGGTGAGCGCCTGCACCTTGGGCTTCGAGTCCTCGTAGAGCTTTAAGATCTCCATCGCCTTCTGGTGATTGAGCTCGGCCTGCGCGCGCAGGGCATCGAGGAAGAAGCGACACCAGCCCGTCCAGTCGTGATCGCGCGACACCGCCAACAGCCGCTCGTAGTAGGCGTCGCGGTGCGCTTCGAAGTAGGCGCTGATGTAGAACATGGGCGCGCGAATCAGCCCCGTCTGCCACAAGAAGAGCGGCACCAGCATGCGCCCGAGCCGTCCGTTGCCGTCGAGAAAAGGATGCAGCGCCTCGAACTCGGCGTGCAGGATGGCGAGCTGCACGAGGAGGTCTTTGGCCTCGGCGTTGGCGTACTTCTCCCAAGCGGAGAGGCCCTCGGGCAGCGCGGCGGCGCTGATGGGCACAAACCGCGCTTGGGCTTCGGTGCAGCCAGAAGGACCAATCCAGTTGGGCACGCGGCGAAGGGCGCCCGGGGCCTTGCCGTGCCCGCGTACGCCGTCCATGAGCACGCGGTGGGCGCTGGTGATGACGCGCCTGCTTAGCGGGAGCTTCGCGAGCAGTCGCTCGGCTTCGCGCAAGGCGCGGCGATAGTTGAGCACCTCGCGGATGTCTTCGCGGCGCTCGGGCGAGACGTCGGCGGCGGCGCCTTGCGCTTCAAACTCCAACACCTCGCCGAAGGTGGCCTGCGTGCCCTCGATGCGCGACGAGAGCACGGCCTCTTGGGTGGTGAGTGGGCTGAGGAGCACAGACGCGTTGGGCACGGCGGCGAGGGTGCCGTCGTAGCGGGCGATCGCGGCGGCGGTGGGGCCGAGTAACGAGATCAGCTCGTTCCAATCGAGTCGCGCGGGCGGAAAGTGGCCCGCGTGGTAGCGAACCGGTTTGTGGGTGGCGGGGCTCATACGGTCTTGAAGCTCGCGACGCCACGGGTCTTGAAGATCTGGACGGCGTTGGCCTTGAGCTGATCGTTTTTGGCAAAGCCCTCGTCGAGGCACACCACGCGCTCGGGGCTCTTGTCGGCCATGGCGCGGATGACCTCCAGCGTCAGCTTGCGCTCGAGGCAGATGAAGAACGCACCTTGCGCGACGCTGAAGACCTTTTGGCCCGCGAGCGTGAGCTCGAGGACGGGCTCGGTGAGGGCATAGCCGCTCTTCATCAAGATCTCGTAGAGGAGATCGGCTTGGCTGCGGCCCGCGCGGACGTGGTCGATGTGCAGCTCGAGTTGTTGCGTCAGGGCAGCGGCGTCGTGTGGCACCTCGGCGTTCCAGGTGGTGAAGTTGGACTCGGCGAGCTTGAAGACGCGGAAGCCGCGGTCTTGCTTGTTGGCGCCGTCCAAGGGGAGCTTGCCCGCGTCGGCCTCGTCGAGCTTGTGGATGACGCGGCGAACTCGTTCTTTGGTGATGTCGGAGATGGTGGGGAAGTCGGTGCGGCCGGTGGGCTCGGGGAGTTGGACCGTGATGAATCGGCGTTCACCCTGTTCCTGGGCATTCATGTCCAAGACAGCTTGCGCCGTGGTACCGGAGCCAGCAAAGAAGTCCAGCACGGTGTCGTTCGGCTCCGTTACCACTGAGAGAAGTCGTCGCACCAATTTTGTCGGTTTGGGGGTGTCGAAAGGAACACTATCGCCGAACAAGACTTTCAGCTCTGCCTTAGCGTTGCGCGTTGATCCGGCAAACTCGTAGTCCCACCACGTGGTCGGAACGACACCCTGTTGCACCTCCGAAAGGAACTTCTTGGCAAACGGTAGGTCGCCATCGCCATCCTTACCCCACCAGAGGCTATTCTCGGCCTGCAAGCGGGCCATGGTCGAAGGGGCAACTCGCCAACTGCTCCCCTTTGGAGGAAGCACCTCGGTGCCATCAGAGCGCTTGACGGAGTAGGTATAGTCTCCCTCGCGGCGAATCAGCGATCCACGAGTCCAGAGGCCACGCGGGTCGTTATCTGGGTTCTTGTAGTTGGCAAGCTGCTCCTCAGTGCGCGGTAGGAGATTGCGCCCAAAAAGCTCCTGGTTACGCGCATAGGTAAGTACGTACTCGTGCGCTACGGACATTCCCTGTGCATCGTTGGCGGGCGTGTCCTTTCGCTGCCACGAGAACGTGCAAACGAAGTTCTCTTCTCCAAATATCTCATCGAGAAGCTGGCGGAGTTTGCTAACCTCACTGTCGTCAATAGAGACGGCAATAGCCCCATCCTCCCGCAAAAGATTCCGCGCCAAATACAACCGCGGATACATCATATTGAGCCACTTGGAATGAAACCGCCCATCGGCATCCGTGTTGGTACCAAACTTCCTGCCCTCGGCGTCCACCTGCCCCGTATACTCGAGATACGTGCGCAGCGACTCGCTGTAGTTGTCGGGATAGATGAAGTCGTTGCCGGTGTTATACGGCGGGTCGATGTAGATCATCTTCACCTTGCCCGCGTATGACTTCTGCAAGAGCTTGAGCACCTCGAGGTTGTCGCCCTCGATGATGAGGTTCTCCGTGGTGTCGAAGTTGACGCTCTCTTCGGGGCACGGTCGCAGCGTGCCCACGCTCGGCTCTTGTATCGTCTTGAAGCACTCGGCCTTGCCCGGCCAGGTCATGCCGTAGCGCTCTTTGCCCGTGTCCACCGCCTCGCCGAGCACGAGCTTGAGGCGCTCGAAGTCGAGCTTGCCGCCCTCGGTGCGCACCTCGGGGAACAAGCGCAGCAGCTCTTGCCTCTTGTCGCTCGCAAGATCGTGCGAGCGTAGGTCGAGCGTGTCGGGCGGACTGTCGTGGCTCATCGCAGGCTCCATCGCAGGGTAAAGAGCTTCTGTTGCTCGAGGCGCAGCTCCATACGCCGTCCGAGGTCATCGAGCACGCGGTCTTTGTGTTGCTCGATCTCCCGGCTCTGTAGCTCGTACGCGCGCCAGGCCTCTTCGCGCTTGGTCTCGAGCGCGCGCGTG
>CAYXQW010000361.1:0-3606 GCA_964466695.1 uncultured Bdellovibrionales bacterium | reverse complement strand
TACTTTGTTGGTATTGGTCGTTTAATACGCTAAATTGTTCTCCTAACTCTTTAATCTGTATATCCTGTTCTGCTATCTTTTTATTTGACTCCCTTAATTGTCTGTCTTTTTCCGCAACTTTATCCTCTAATTTAATTAACTTTTCAATCTCTTCTTTAATAATTGTGATGTTAGTTTCTTTATTTAAAAGTCCTGCTATCTCTATTAAGTAGTTCCAATTTTTATCTCTATCAACTCTGCATTTATCAAGCTCCTCTTGGCAATCAACCTCATTATCTAAAGGTAGTTTTTTATCATAAGCTCTAAATTGAATAACTGCTCTTGGAGCTCCACCATAAGTATCAAGTGATATTATTTGACCTACCCACGGGTCTGCTATAAAAAATTCATCTCCTTCGTAGCCGATTACTAAAACAAAGTGCATCTCCTCACTTGCAGTTGAGGGATTAAAATCTATTCTTGTTAAAAGAGGATAACCACCATCTAGGAGTTCTTTCATCTTATTTATACCTTGTGAGGATACCGCTTCATTATAAACAGGGGATACATAAGTTTGATTAAGTCCTAAAACTGTTGACTTACTCCAGATGAAGTTACCAGAGCCTGCTGTAAAGCCACCAGATGCCCTAAGAAGCTCGTTTATGTTGTTTGGCTGGTTATTGATATACATTCCCAAAGAAGTGATTAAACAACCATAATTAGAAATATTATATGTTGAGTTTGTATTATAACCCAATAGTATATTTCCCCACCGACTGTCTCTCTGGCTCATTAACTGTTGTATTTTCAATTTCATACTCGTCTAACTATTAAAACTACGATTATAATTACGATTAAAAGTGTTATCCAATCCATATATATCACTTCCATTTATTTTCTACTCTTTTAGCTTCTTTTTTTCTCTGCTATATCAACCTGTCTATGAACTTCTCTTGATTCAGGAGTATATTGATTATGATAAACAAGATATAAAGCTACTACTGGAACTAAAAGAAATAAAGCACTTATAATCTGAATTATAGGAGTTGATATTGTTTCCTTAACTTTTTCAAGTGTTTCAAAAATCAACCATAGAGCAATTAAATCAGCAGCAAGCAGTCCAATCTGAACTACTAATAACTGAAATCTTAATTGTCTTAAACCATTTTTAACAGTCGCCTCTTTTATACCTAGTGGGATTATCTGCCATATAAGTAAAAGAGCAATTATTACTCTAATTACGACTGCTGTATATGCTCCCCAACAAATAATAAAATTCATTTAATTCCTCCTACTGCACAAGCTACCCTATATGCTGTTGATTTTTCAATCATTCTTACTGTTTTCTGACTTGATACTACTTGAGCCTTAGCTTTTGTATGTATATTAAGCATTTCTGTTGTGTATTTATTCTTTATTTTTTGTGCATCTTTATTATCCTTAAATAATAACTTTTTAATGTATTTGAACATAGCATTATCCTCTTTTATTGATGATACTCGTAAGAGCATCAACTGATTTTTGTAAATTAGCATTTCCATTTAATAAATCCTTTGCTGTAGCTGTAAAAGTTACAGTTACTTCTTTTAAATCATCTGCGTATGTTTTAGCATCTTCTCTAGCGTTTTTATATTGATAGCCAATAACTCCAACTGCTCCTAAAAATAATGCGTATCCTAGTCCACCCTCTTTTAATATTAAGTCAATAATATTCTCCATAAAATTATAGCATATTCAATAAAAATGCTCCGCCTTTAGGTCTATCTTTTAATGTTTCATCTTGAGTTGAATCAATAGTGGGACTTGTTGTGCCTGTAATAGACTTTGAATAATCTGCGTGAATACGCCCAACTCCTCCCACCCCACCTTTACTATTATTGTTTTGATTAGCAACCGTAGTTCCACCAGCAGCAGTAATCTTGGCAGTTCCTAAAGATAAAACCTGTCCCTTAAGCAATATTGAGCCACCAGAACCTCCTCCTCCAGCACCAGAGTCTCTTAATCCAGCCTTGCCAATACTTCCGTCACAATCTAAATCAGCACCAGAATCAATAGTAATATTCTTAGAAATAATTAAAACAATTCCACCACCATCTCCCCCAGATGCTCCTCCATCATCACCATACTGGCTTCCTGAACCCCCTCCTGAACCAAGAAACATAGTAACTAAACTGGCTTCTCCATAAGTTGTGCCTCCAGCAGCACTTCCGCCACCGATAAGAGGAGTTCCTCCTTGAGTTGCATAACCTCCTCCTCCTCCTGATTTTCCATCTGCACTTCCCCCACCTCCACCACCATTATTAGCAGTTGCTGCTCTATTTGTCGTTGTATTTGAATGATAGCTTGCTCCTTGATAGCTTTGTCCCGATAAGTCTGCACTAAAAGAATTTCCACCTGGATAACCTGAACCATGTCCTTCATAATGATTTCCTTTTTTAGTTATTAGTGTTCCCTTTAAAGTAAATGATTCTTTAAAAAACTTTGCATATATTCCACCAACTGTTCCATTCCATGCTTTAGTTGTTAATGTTTTGCCTGTATCTATTAATCCTGAAGTATATTGAGGCATTACTAAAACTTGTGCACCTGTTGCATAGCTGTTCATTAAGGCATAACTAAGAGTTATAGTTCCTGCTGTATAAGATTGAATTTTGTTTAATTCCCAATTTCCTGCACCTGTTCCTTGTGTTTGATGAATAAGAATAAGTTGTCCTGCTGCAAAAGAGGCGTTTGTCGCAGTTAAAGAAGTTTGAGTAGCTGTGCCTGTGCAAGCTGAATCTATAGGAGCATCTGTGCCTGTATCTGGTGCATAAGCTCCGTCAGAGCCTTTTCCATACGCATCTTTCCATTTATCTGTATCATTTTTTGTAAACTGCCTTAAAGCCATTTTATGCTACCACCTTCATTTCATTTCCTAGAACAAATCCATCAAAAGTAACGCCTCCTGTAACTTTGGTAACTATAAAACCATAAACATCAGCAGTAGAAGCAGTTTTAGCCTCATCTGGAGCTTCGCCTTCTTGCCAAGAGATACCACTAAACCAAGTAACACCTCTTCCCCCGCTTCCATCTTGAGCCACCCGAAGAATAAACACCTGTCCTAAAAGTGGATTGGAAACGCTAAAAGTTCTATTTCCGCCAAGCGTAACCCTAAACTTACGATTAACACCTTCATCAAGATTTATATTTATAGTTGTAGCATCATCTAAATCAGTCCAACCACCTTGCACAATGGTTTCTGCATCTTCTGCTATTGCTTGAATCTCTTCAATTTGGTCGCCCCATTGATTAAAGTATTCTTCGTGGTTTAAACAGTTAACAGCAAGTCCTTCTGCTAAGTTCCCCTCATAGCCCTTAAGCCTAACAGCTCCTGTTAAAGCATAGTTAGCAGCACTGTCGCCAGACTTATTTTCAACTCTAAAAACTGTTTCAAACTCTGTTTTCCAACCAACTGTTACAATAGTAGGCACATTAAGAGGAACAGAGGTAACCTCAAGGGTGTCATCTACCCCTGAAACAAAGGTGCTACGAAGAGAGCTGCGATATTTATCATTTGCTAGTGCACTAGACGTTGCCATATTTCTAATTATAAGTATAGCTTAATATGGTCTGAACAGTAAATCAGAC
>CAYXQW010000360.1:1016-3618 GCA_964466695.1 uncultured Bdellovibrionales bacterium | reverse complement strand
GAGGCCTCGATGCGGTTACATAACCTCGAGGCGACAAAGCACGAGGCGGCGGCACGTGAGGGTCGCGCCATCATGCGCATCGTTATGGAGCGCTACGATGGCCAGAGCCACCTCGAGCGCCTCGTAAGCTCGGTCGCGCTCGCGCCCAAGGTGTTTTCGGCCTTCGTCGATCCGAAGGGCGCGTGCCAGAAGGCGCTGCAAGAGGAGGTCGGGTGCACCTTGCTGCTCGACCAGGAGCACCTCGTCGCCTCCGTGTACGGGGAAGACCCGCTCGCTCGCGAGGTCGCGCGGCGCGTGTTGCGGCAGCTCGCCACCGAGCGCGGTGTGTCCACGGAGACGCTCACGAAGCTCTGCCGTCAGGTGAAAACGGAGGTCGAGCGCGACATGCACGGCGCCGGCCGCAAGGCCTTGCGCGTCCTCGGGCTCGAGCGCGCGGACCCCGAGGTGATGCACTTGCTCGGGCGGCTCATGTTCCGTCTGAGCTACTCGCAAAACCAGTGGCGTCACTCGATCGAGGTCGGTCACCTCGCGGGCCTTTTGGCCGCCGAGCTCGGCTTCGACGTCCGTCTGGCGAAGCGCGCCGGCCTGCTGCATGACATAGGCAAAGCCATGACCCACGACCACGAGGGCTCGCACGCGACCCTCGGCGCCCTGGTGGCGAAGCGGGCAGGCGAGGAAGACCTCGTGGTCAACGCCATCGCCTCGCACCACAACGACGAGCCGCCCGCGAGCGCCCTTGCCATGATCGTTGCGGCCGCCGACGCGCTGAGCGGCGGTCGCCCGGGCGCGCGGCGCGAGAGCGTGACCCAGTACTTAAACCGCATCGATGATCTCCAGCGCATCGCGGGCAGCTCCTCCGCCGTCAAGCACGTCGACATCATGCAGGCTGGTCGCGAGGTGCGCGTGGTGGTGGCCGGCGCCGACTCGGGCGACGTCGACCCTTCGGACACGCATCGCGGCGCGCGCCTTGGCGATGATGACTTGCAGCCTCTGGCGAAGCGGATCGCGAGCGCCATCGAAGAAGAGGTGGTGTTCGCGGGGCAGATCAAGGTCACCGTGATCCGCGAGTCGCGCGCCGTGAGCATCGCGCGGTGAGGCAGCTTGCAACCTGCGTCCTCACCATGGCGCTCGCCGTCGTCACCTCCTGCGGCGACGAGGGCGACTTCTTGCCATCACCGAGTGCCGCCCCCTGCACTGCGGAGACGGCCAAGCAGAGCAGCGTCGTGCTCGTCGGCAGAGGTGGTTTCCAACCCGACTGCATAAAGGTGACGGCCGGCGACGAGGTGACCTTCTTGAATATCAGCGGAAAGCTCCATCAGCTCGCGATCACCGCCTCCGACCCCGCCGACCGGGGCCTCGGGATCATGAGCGAGCACGGGTTCTATCGCCGCGCCTTCACCACCGTCGGGAGCGCCACGGTGCGTTGTGACGTGCACGCAAAGCGCGCCACCGTGATCGTGGTGCAGAAACCCTAACTCGCGTGGTCTTTATCACCATGATTTGCTAACTCCTCAGCGAGCGCGTAGTAGAGCTATCGCGCCGCGGAGGAGTGGCCGAGTGGTCGATGGCGGCGGTCTTGAAAACCGTTGATCCGCAAGGATCCGGGGGTTCGAATCCCTCCTCCTCCGCCAGTCTTTCGTTGAGCTCCGACTTCGAGCTGCTGCGGTGGAATACACGACCGCTGGTGGTGGAGGCGGTGGGGAAGATGTTGAGGAATGAATAGCTCATCGAATGTACAGATCACATTTGGAGCCACAATGCGCAGACGCGTCGCGACGCTCAAGTGACAAGAACTCCTGCTCCCAACCAACGATCTCGCCCGTCCATGAACCGCGCTTTCCGCAGGGCATCGGTACATCAGCGACCCCCTTTCGCCTGCCACATATTTACGAGACGGCCAGAGTAGTGGCACGCGGGGAGAATGTAGTTGACGTCAGGCACCATTGGGGTTGTCCATCCGAAAGGCTTGAGGAGTCCCCCGACAGAGGGCGTGTAAGCCGAGTTCTGGGCTCAGGTTCTCGTGGTCAGAGTAGCCGCAACTTCGGTCCGCGTTTGCGTACCATGCTCCACACGCCCAAGACGTGCAGCTCGTTGTTCTCAGGAACAACGGAGTAGAAGACGTGGTAGGGCGTGCCCTTCAGTGGATGATGGTGCACGGGATATCTGGTGTTGCGTTTGTAGAGGACTCCGAGCCCCGGTTGACTAACGAGCAGGTCGAGCACGCGCGCCAGCTCGTCTTCGAGCACGACAGAAGCATCAGGCCTGTTCTCGGTCCACCAATCAAGGAGGCTGATAAATTGCGCCTCGGCTTCTGGCGACATGATGACGGAGAGGGTCATCGTCGTGCTTTGAGCTTCTTGAAGAATTCCTCGGCGGTGATGCCGTGGCCGGCGGCGATTTGAGCTTCGGCGCGGTCTAGAGAAGCATCGAGCAACGCGCGCTCTTGCTCGGGTAGCTCACGCGGGTCGTTGACGCGGACGAAGTCGAGATCGACCTCCGTGTCGTCGGGTAGGTCAACGGGCACATCCACATGGAGGTGACCGCCGCGAACAATGCCCTTGAGTGGGACCATAGAGTTCATCGTAATCCTCTGCACCGAGAG
>CAYXQW010000360.1:0-1006 GCA_964466695.1 uncultured Bdellovibrionales bacterium | reverse complement strand
CCACCACGCTACGAGCCATGGGCCTGTTTGAGTGCCTGGCGTTCGAGTAGGACGTCAATGATCTGAAGCACGCTGCGCCGATCTTTAGCAGGCAGCCGTTCGACTAAACGCAACTTACGCATGAGCCGCAGGTCCTTGGGGGGTGGCAGCGACTTCTTTTTCAAAGGCTTGTGTCCGTTGACGAGCTCGTCGACGGAGATGTCGAGGACGTTTGCGAGCTTGGCCATCACGTCAGCAGAGATGTTGCCGCCTTGAGCCTCGTAATAGGCGATCATGCGCTGAGAAGAGCCGAGGGCCTTTGCCAGCTCTACCTGTGTGAAGCCGCGCTGTTTGCGTAGCTCGCGAAGTCGCTGCCCAAGCGAAGGTGGAGTGCTGTTTCGTTTTCTTCCCATGACCCTACCTGGTCGATTTTGTTATCGCCGCTGGTTGATTGCGGTCCTGATCACGTCGGCCATACGTTCGAACAGGTTTACGCTGGTCTTGTCATTGTCGGTGAGCACGTAACGCTTCTCGTTGCTCAAGGAACTCCCCGGCAATGGCGATGATCTTTCGGTCAGCATCGGGATCGCTGTTCAAGAGGTAGTCAACAACCGCGCTCACTCTCTGAACGAGATTCCGACCGCGACCACAACGAAGGTCGCGGGCACGAAAGAGCTGATCGAGGTCGGTGTGGGAGCAGCCTCTGGCGAGTGCATCAATAATGACGGCCTGAGTTCTTCCCGACAGCATGCACGTCGCCTCTGTAACGTGATGTCGCTACTCTTTAAGATACGGCCGGTACGAACGACTCATCCGACGTGTTCATCCTAGCGCGATTCTGACTGATCCCCAGAAAAAGCCCGTCCCCCGGCAGAGGGCGGATAAGCCGAGTTCTGGGCTCACTCGTTCAAGGTGCTCGTAGTGTCGGGCCGCGTTGTCTCATGGTGCTCCAAACAGCGAGCACGATGATCTCGCCCTCGCCGAGACGGGGGACGTAGTAGAGATGATAAGGCGTCTTTTGTAGCCG
>CAYXQW010000359.1:1865-3620 GCA_964466695.1 uncultured Bdellovibrionales bacterium | reverse complement strand
AGGCGGCGTCGAGCCTACGGGGAGCGGCGAGGGCGATGCTCTGTACCTTTCGGGTGTGGCCGCCGATTGCCGTACCGACACCTCGGGATTTACGTCCACGCCGAGCTATGAGTGCTCCTGCCTCGCCGCCGACCCCGGAGACGATCGCTGGTGCGAATATACGCAGGATCCGACCTGGCCTACGACGACCTACTGCGAGGCGCTCTCCGGAAACCGCTACGTCGATCTCGTGAGCAACTTTCCGCGCCAGACCTACGACACCATCTGCCAGGACAACTATGGTCCCGCGCTACGCTCCTTCGCCCGCAAGCTCATTAGCGCGTGCTTCGATATCGACATGTCGCTGCGACCGGCGGGCAACGACCCGGCGAACATCGAGGTGGTGCGCGCGCCGCGGGCCGAGCAGGGACCAGATGCGGTCCCCGAGGTCGTGTCGCGCCTCGAGGACTGTAACGCCATGGGGCCGGGTTGGTGCTATGTCCCCCCCATCATTCAGAGCGACGCGGGCTCCTCGCGTCGCGATCAGCCGCCTTCGATTTGTCTCGTGGGCTTCGATCGTTTGATCGGCGATTACTACGACATCTTCGTCTTGACCACTGATCACTACGATCGCGCGAACTAGGCGGCCTTTTGGCGGGCGGGTGAGCGTGTGTTTGGAGGGGGTATTCGGGATCAACTCACGCCATGACGATGGCGGTGTCGGCTACGGGGCAGATGCTGACGCAAGCTACCTCGTCGCGGCCCTTGCACTCGTCGCACTTCCCTGCGTCGATGACATAGGTGCTGTCGCCTTGCGAGATGGCCTCGTTCGGGCACTCTGACTCGCAGGCGCCGCAGTTGATGCAATCATCGGTGATCTTCCGTGCCATGAGACTCCTCTTTCAGGTGCGCGCGGCACCTCGTTCTTCTCCCGAAGTAAGCGCGGGAGACTTCGCGTGTTTTAGCACGCGGAGTGTGTTGTGCAAGATGCGGGTTAGCGCCGTCGCGATTTTTTACGGGCTACCTTTTCAGCGCGGCGCTTGGCCTTGGCGCGCTCGCGATCCTTGGCGCTCTGTTGACCAGGACTGCCCCGCTTGGGTCCGAGCATGGCAGCGTATTGCTCCGGCGTCATCCCCGCGGGCAGGGCGAGATCATTGTCGCCTGGCATGGCGTGAGGCATGCCTTGGGGCAAGCCAGGCAAGCCGGGGAGGCCAGGCATGCCTCCGAACGGTGCGCCCCCCGGGGGCAGGCCTCTTTGACCCTTGGAGAGCGAGCGCATGGCGCCTTCGAGCTCACCGCCGAAGAGGTCGCTCATGTTTTGTCCCTTGAGCTTGCGCAGGGCGGAGAGTTGCTTCATGCCGGGTAGGGCGCCGAGCAGCCCCGGAGAGGAGGCGAGGTTTTGCATGAGGGTGTGCATCATCTGGAAGCGCTGCAAGAGGTCGAAGACCTGCTCCACCTTGCGCCCGGAGCCTTTGGCGATGCGCTCGGCGCGCGCTTTGTCGATGAGCTGGGGCTTTGCGCGCTCGGCCTTGGTCATCGAGCGGATCAGCGACTCGAGCACGACGAAGGTCTTGTCGTCGAGCGCGGCGCCCTCGGGCAAGCTGTCGCCGAAGAGCGGCATTTTCTCGTAGATGTCCTTGACCGAGCCTACGCGCTTGAGCGTGGCGAGCTGGTTTAGGAAGTCGTCGAGCGTGAAGGTGCCGCGCAAGAGCTTACGCGTATCGCGCTCGGCCTGCTTCTCGTCGACGACGGCCTCGAAGTCCTTCATCAAGCCGA
>CAYXQW010000359.1:0-1855 GCA_964466695.1 uncultured Bdellovibrionales bacterium | reverse complement strand
GGATGCGCGAGGCGAGCCCCTCGGGGCGAAATACCTCGAGCTTGTCGAGCCCCTCGCCCATGCCGAGGAACTTGATGGGCTTGCCCGAGATCTCTTTTATCGACAGCGCGGCGCCGCCGCGGGCATCGCCGTCGAGCTTGGTCATGATGAAGCCGGTGATGTCGAGCCGGCGGTTGAACTCGCTCGCCGTGCGCACGGTGTCTTGTCCGGCCATGGCGTCGGCGACGAGGAAGATGTTGTCGGGCTTGGTGCGCTGCTTTATCTCCTCGAGCTCGTTCATCATCGCGTCGTCGATGGCGAGGCGACCTGCGGTGTCGAAGATGACGACGTCGCGGCGCTTGCGCTTGGCCTCGCGCAGCGCGTCTTCGCAGAGCTGGGTCGGGGCCAGGCCGGGCGCGGCGTAGACTGGGACCCCGAGCTGTTTGCCGAGGATCTCGAGCTGCTCTATCGCCGCGGGTCTGTAGACGTCGGCCGCGACGAGCAGCGGGCGCCGCTTATTCTGCAAGAGCCAGCTCGCGAGCTTGCCGCAGGTGGTGGTCTTGCCGGTGCCTTGCAGGCCCACCATCATGATGATGGTGTAGGGCCGCCTAAAGACGATGGGCGTATCGTCCACGGGGCCCATGAGCTTCTCGAGCTCGTGGTGGCAGATGGCGATGAAGTGCTCGCCCGGTGAGGTTGTGACCTTCTTGCCCTTGGCCTCGACCTCGAGACGGACCACCTCGCCGAGCGCGCGCTTCTTTATGCGCGTAAGGAAGCTGCGCACGACGCCGATCTCCACGTCCGCCTCGAGCAGCGAGACGCGGATCTCGCGCAGCGCCTCATCTATATTGGCTTCGGTGAGCGTTACGCGGCCGAGCAGCGCGTTCTTGGCCGCCTTGAAACCTCTTCCTACGATCTCGAGCATGATGCGTTCTTGGCTCCGTCAGGCAAAAAGCGCGTGCAACATAGTCGCCGTCATTCGGGCTGTAAAGCTCGGGGTCGACGCGCAAAAAAAGGGCGAGCCCTCGAAGCCGAAGGCTCGCCCTTGTAGATAACCGCGTGCGACTACTTACTTGCTCGTGCTCGGAAGCGCGGCGTCGCTGGACTTGATGCGCATCGCGTAGAACGAGCGCCACACGAAGACGAGCATCACCACGAAGAACGCGATGGCGAGGCCCACGCGGGCGCTGCCGCTCATCTCGAGCGCGAGCTCGGTCGCGAGCAACCCGAAGAGGGTGGTGAACTTGATGATGGGGTTCATCGCCACCGAGGAGGTGTCCTTGAATGGATCGCCGACGGTGTCGCCCACCACGCAGGCCGCGTGCAACGGCGTGCCCTTCTCCTTCAGGTCGACCTCGACGAGCTTCTTCGCGTTGTCCCAGGCGCCACCGGCGTTGGCCATGAAGATGGCCTGGTAGAGCCCGAAGATGGCGATGGAGATGAGGTACCCGATGAAGAAGTACGGCTCGATGCTGGCGAAGGCCAGCGTGCCGAAGAACACCGCGAGGAAGATGTTGATCATGCCTCGTTGCGCGTAGCGGGTGCAGATCTCGACGACGCGCTTGGAGTCCTCGGTGGAGGCCTTGGTCTCGCCTTCGGAGAGCTTGATGTTGTTCTTGATGAACTCCACCGCGCGGTAGGCGCCGGTGCTCACGGCCTGGATGGAGGCGCCGGAGAACCAGTAGATCACCGCGCCGCCGCAGATGAGCCCGAGGAGGAACGGTGGGTGCAGCAGCGAGACGCTCCCGGCGACGGCCGCGATCGCCGCGGCGAGCTGGTCCATGGTGGCGTCGACCGGCAAGCCCGACATCGTCTTGGCGAGCAACACGATGATGGAGAACACCAAGGTCGTGGCCCCGACCACCGCCGTGCCGAT
>CAYXQW010000358.1:0-3633 GCA_964466695.1 uncultured Bdellovibrionales bacterium | reverse complement strand
CACCTCCGAGTCGAAGGAGGGCAAGCCCGAGCGTCGGCGGGCGGCGCTCACGGTGCTCTATCTCCTCTTCGAGATAGGCGGTATTCGCCTGCGCTCGTCGCGCGTGGGTGCGAGGTGAGCGCCGCCGAGCGCCTCTCGCAGCGCCTCTTGGTGTTGCGGAGCGCCGCTCTCGAGGGGCCGCTCACGGTCGGGCGGCTCCTCGAGATCCTCGAGGAGCGCGGCCAGGCGCTCCTCGTCTTCGTCCTGACCGTGCCGTTCTTGCAGCCCATCCCGCTGCCCGGCATCTCCACCCTGTTCGGTCTTACGATCGCCGCCATCGGCTGGCGCATGATGCGCGGCGGCCCTTTGTGGCTGCCCGCGCGCCTGCTCGCCCGCGCTGTCGCGACGCGCACGGTGGCGAATCTCTGCGACGCGAGCGTGCGCCTCTTGCGGCGCTTCGAGCACTTGATCAAGCCGCGCCTCGGGGTTTTATGCGCGCCCGGGTGGCGCCACACGCTCTACGCCGTGGTGCTCGTGCTCGCCGGTCTCGCGCTGTCGCTGCCGCTGCCGGTGCCGGCGTCGAACTTCCTGCCCGCGCTCAGCATCGCCTTGCTCGCGCTTGGCATGCTCGAGCAAGACGGCTTGTTGATCTTGCTCGGCTACGTGGTCTTCGCCGCGGCCGTGGCACTCATCGTGGCGATCTTCGTGTTCTCGTACCTGGGCCTGCGCTAAGGGCCCTAAAGCAGCGCCGCGATGAGCTCGGCGTTGCGCCGCGCCGCGCCGCGGACGCCCATGACCTGCGAGCGCGCGAGCTCGCCGAGCTCGTGCCGGTAGGACTCGCGCTCGATGAGGTCGGCGAGCACGCGCTCGAGCTGCTCCGCGCTCCCTACCTGCAGCCCGCCGCGGCCGAGCAGCACCAACACGGCGTCGGCGAAGTTCGCCATGTATGGTCCGAAGAGCACGGGCTTGCCGCACGCGGCCGGCTCGAGGATGTTCTGGCCACCGCGTTTCACGAAGCTGCCGCCGACGAAGACGATCTCCGCCAGGCTGTAGCAGAGGGCGAGCTCGCCGATGGTGTCGAGCACGACCACGTCGCTCGGTGCGGGCGGCGTCGTGCGCAGGCGCGCGGCGAGGCCCTTTCTCGCGGCGAGGCTCGCGACCTTCGGCGCGCGGTCGGTGTAGCGCGGGGCCACGATCAGCCGCAGCGCGGGTGCGCGTCGGCGGAGGCTCTTGTAGGTGTCGAGGAGCAGCTCCTCTTCGCCCTCGTGCGTGCTGCCCGCGACTAAGAGCAAGGCGCCGTCGTCGAAGCCGAGGGCCGCGCGGAGGTCGCGGCGCCTGTCCTCTGCGAGGTCGAGGTCGAGGTTATCGAACTTGGTGTTGCCCGTGACCGCCACGCGCGCGGGATCGGCGCCGAGGGTGAGGGCGCGGTCGGCCTCGAACTCGTCGCGCATGAGCAAAAGCTCGAAGCGGTCGAGGAGGTTGCCGGTGACGGCGAACAGGCGGCGATAGCGCGCGAGCTTGTCGGCGGAGAAGCGGCCGTTGTGGAGCACGAGCTTTACGCCCGCGCGGTGGGCGTCGTCGATGAGCTCTGGCCAGAGCTCGGTGTACTCGAGCACGAGCACGCGCGGTTGCAGCCGCCGAAGGGCGCGGTGCACGGCGCCCGGGAGATCATAGGGCGCGAACGTGACCACGTCGAAGGCGGAGCCGAGCCGCGCGGCCATGGCGCGGCCGCTATCGGTGATGGTCGAGGCGATGATCGCGGCGTCGGCCGCGCGGCGCCGCAGCTCGATCGCGAGCGGCTTGAGCGCGAGCATGTCGCCGGCCGAGGCGCCGTGCAGCCACACGCGCGGGCCGGGGCCGAGGCGCGGCCAGGCGCGGGGATAGAGCCCGAGGCGATAGCGCAAGCCCGGGCGTAGCTTGCGGTGCGTGAGCAAGACGGGGAGCCCGAGGAGGAAGATGAGGTAGACCAAGATCCGTCGCACGAGTCGCATGGGTGCTCCTTCTATGCTCTCGGGCAGAGGAGGGATAGCGACTCCTACATGGACACGCGCGCCCTCGCGTTCTACCTAAGCCAAAAAGAGGTGTCTTGTGCGTGAACTTATAAAGATCTGCATCTTCGCCGTGGCTGTCTTGCTCCTCGGGTGCGCGCTCGCGCCGCCTATTTATTGGCTCGGTCACAGCGACTTCGCGAACAGCATCTATTCGGGCTTCTCGGAGTATGCCTTTCACCGCTACTTCAACCGCGCCGTGCTCGTGGCCGCGGCCATCCTCTTGTGGCCGCTCCTTCGCGCGATCGGCGTTAGAAGCTTCGCCGACGCCGGGCTTTTGCGAAACCCGCGGCGGTGGCGTGATCTCGCGCTCGGCTTTACGATCGCGAGCCTCGGGCTCTGGGCCATGGCCGCGGTGATCGTCGGCATGGATCGCGCCGATATCCGGGTCCGTATCGCCTTCGACGCCTTGCCCGGGGCCATGCTCTCGGCCGTGGTGGTGGCGCTCATCGAGGAGGGCCTGTTCCGCGGCGCGCTCTTCGGCGCGCTCCGCCGCAGCATGCCGTGGCGCCGCGCCCTCGTGGCCTTGTCCGTCGTCTTCGCCGGGCTGCACTTCTTGAAGCCCCCGCGCGGGGTGCGCTTCGACGAGGTCGGCTTTGGCAGCGGCTTTGTGCTCTTGCCCAAGCTCTTCTGGCAATACGGCGAGCCGCGCCTGCTCATCGGCGGCTTCTTGACGCTCTTTCTCGTGAGCCTCGTGCTCGGCTACACCGTGATCCGCACGCGCTCGCTCTTTGCGGCCTTGGGGTTGCACGCGGGGTGGGTCTTCGCGCTCAAGGGCTTCGGCATCTTCGCGCGCATCAAGGGCCCACCCGATCTCTGGCTCGGCCGCGACCTCCTCACCGGCGTCGCGCCGGTCCTCGTCGTCTCGCTCTCGGGTCTTTTGCTCGTGCTCTTCTTGCGCAAGCGGGGCACCTCTTAGAGATGCGCTTCCCCGTCAGCGCCGATAAAGAGCGAGAGCTTCTGGCGCGGCTCGCGCGGCTCGGGGTCCGCGATGAGGACCTGCTCGAGAAGTTCGTGCGCGCCGGCGGCCCCGGCGGCCAGAACGTCAACAAGACCTCGACCGCGGTCTATCTCAAGCACCTGCGAAGCGGCATCGAGGTGCGGGCCCAGGAGGCGCGCTCGCAGGGGCTGAACCGCTACGCCGCGCGCAAGCGCCTCGTCGAGCAGCTCGAGGCGCGCGAGAGCGGCGAGAAGAGCGCCCGCGAGCGCGAGGCCTTCAAGCGACGCAAGCAGAAGCGCCGCCGCTCGCGCCGTGCCAAGGAGCGGGTGCTCACGAGCAAACACTTGCAATCCGAGAAGAAATCCGAGCGCGCGCCGCCGCGCGAAGACCAATAGCCAAACCCAAAACAGGTGCCAGACGCCATAAAGTGTTGTTATTCCAGGGACTTACTGGCGTGTGGCACCATGGATGCCTGTCTGTCAGGCGTTGAGGCGGGCCCGGAGGTCTTCGATGAGGGCGGTGAGCTCGCGCAGGCGATCGGGATCGTTGAAGGCGAAGCGGACGCCCACGGCAGGGCGCTCATCAACGCGGCGCCAGCGGACCTCGCCTTCGAGGGTTATGGCCTGCGTCGAGTCCGGGGGCGTGAGCAGGAGCTTTATGTGCGTG
>CAYXQW010000357.1:0-3659 GCA_964466695.1 uncultured Bdellovibrionales bacterium | reverse complement strand
CTCTCGGCGGCGCGGGCTGTCTTCGATCTTTTGGTGATCGCGGTGGTGCTGCGCCTCGGAGGAGCTCGACGTTCATGACCTCTTACGACTTCATCGTCATCGGCGGTGGCCCCGGCGGCTACGTGGCCGCCATCCGCGCCGCGCACCACGGCGCCAAGGTCGCGCTCATAGAGAAGGACGAGCGCCTGGGCGGCACATGCCTCTTGCGCGGCTGCATCCCCACCAAGGCCTTGTTGCACGCGGCCGATGTGCTCACCGAGATCGAGCACGGTCGCGAGGTTGGTATCATGGCTAAGGCCGAGGTCGACTTCGCCCTCGTGCAGAGGTCGCGCCAGAAGGCGGTGGACAGGTCGGCCGCCGGCGTCGCCTATCTGATGAAGCAAAATCGCATCGACGTGCTACGCGGCCGAGGAGAGCTCGCGGGGCCGCACGAGGTGCTCGTCGAGGTGGCGTCCGGCGAGACCCAGACCGTGACGGGCAAAGCCATCGTCATCGCCACGGGCTCGGTGCCGAAGACGCTCGGGCTTGCGATCGACGGCGCGCGCATCATCACCTCCGATGAGGCGCTCGCGCTCGCGCGTCCGCCCAAAAGCCTCCTCGTGCTCGGGGCCGGAGCGGTCGGGGTGGAGCTCGCCTCGCTCTACAGCCGCTTCGGCGCGAAGACCACGATCGTCGAGCTGCTCGATCGGCCGCTCCCGCTCGAGGACGAGGAGGTGAGCGCCGAGCTCGCCCGGGCGTTACAGAAGCGCGGCCTGCGCCTGCTCCTTGGGAGCAAGCTCGAGACCTTGGAGGCGCGCGAGGGTGGCGCCGTCGCCGTGGTGGTAGACAGCGCCGGCGCCAAGGAGACCATCGAGGTCGAGACGGCGCTCGTCGCGGTCGGCCGCGCGCCCGTGACCTCTGGCCTGGGCCTCGAGGCGCTCGGCGTCGTGATAGATAAGGGCGGCTATGTCGAGGTAGACGGCTTCATGCGCACGGCGGTGCCACACATCTACGCCGTGGGCGACATCGTGCGCACGCCGGCCTTGGCGCACGTGGCGAGCGCCGAGGGCATCCTCGCGGCAGATCATGCCCTCGGGCACGACGCGCGACCGCTCGCTTACCAGAAGATGCCGCAGGCCATGTACGCCGACCCCGAGGTGGCGAGCGTCGGGCTCTCCGAGAGCGCCGCCAAGGCCGCGGGATATGACGTCGCGGTGGGTAAGTTCCCGTTCTCGGCGCTTGGCAAGGCCAGGATCATAGGTCGCACCGAGGGGTTTGTGAAGGTGGTGGCGGAGCGTAAGTACGACGAGGTGCTCGGCGTGCACATCATCGGGCCGCACGCCACGGATCTCATCTCCGAGGCGGCCTTGGGCTTGCACCTCGAGACCACGGCCGAGGAGCTCTCCCATACGGTGCACCCGCACCCGACGCTCAGCGAGGCCGTGCTCGAGGCGGCTTTTGCCGCGCGCGGCCGGGCCATTCACCTCTGATTATTTTTTCTTCGCTCGTGGGGGCTGGGTGTCCGCGCGGCGCGCTTGCGGTGGGAGCTTTGTGTGCGGCGAGCTCGCGCGCAAGCTCGCCCGGGTGACGACCGCGACGCGCCAGATGGCGGTGACCCAGCCGATGACCAAGATCACGGCGCTGCCCGCGAGCAGATAGATGAGGGCGGTGTCTGTCAGCGGTCGCGTCCCCGCGCCGCGGTGATAGGTGTCGTAGGTGCCGACCACGAGCAGCGGCGCGCGCATGACAAAGCCGACGGCCGCGGCCAAAAGCAGCGCCACGGCGACGATGACGACGACGACCGCGAGCTTGCCGCGGCGCAGGAGGCGGTGCGCGAAGAAGAAGCCACCGACCGCGGCGACCGGGAGAGACAGCACCAGCACCGCGGGCTCGGCCAAAAACGAGGTGTCGAAGAGGTAGCAGACGCTCCAGTCGGGGAACCGCGCGACGAGCAGCGCCGCCGCGGGCGAGAGGACCATGCCCACGAGCGCCACGAGCGCCCAGAGCTCGGCCGAGCGCCATGGCGAGCCTTGCCCGAGCATGGCGCGGCTCGCGAGCGTCATGCTCGCGCCGAGCGCGATGCTTATGAAGACGGCTATGAGAATCGCGGCGACACCTCCTCTACGAGTGCGCGGTTTTCGAGGTCTAGCTCTCCGAGATGAGACCCTGGATAGCGCCGAGAGGCAAGCGTCATATCTCGCTTGCGTGTGCGTTATGACACGGTTAGGCTTGGGTGTCGCCCGCGTTCAAAGCTGGCGAGGAGGGTGTCGAATAACCTCATGCTCGCCGCGCGGATCGGGTTATCGCTCAAGTCGAAGATCGCCGCCAATGTCGCCATTGTGCTCGCGATCATCACGATCTTCTTGTGGGTCTTCATCCCCCTCGAGCTCAACGACCTGGCGGTGACCTGGGCCGAGCGGCGCGGTACGGGCATCGCGCTCGTGTTGGCGCGCTCGCTTGAGCCCTCGCTCGACTTCGACGACGCCACCTCGGCGCGCGAGCTGCTCAAGGGTCTCGAGGCGGCCCCCGGCGCCTTGTACGGCGTGCTCTATCGCGGCGACCAGGTGGCGCTCGCGGCTTGGCGAGGGGAGCTCGCGCCGAAGCTCAAAGACAAGATCGCCACGGAGGTCGTGGTGGCGGCCACGGCGGAGCGGCTCGACATCTTGGCGCCCGTCTCGGTGAAAGGGGGCGCGCCGGGCATGCTCGCGCTCGGGTTCTCTCTCGAAGAAATGCAGCGCGAGACGCGCCGTAACAGCTTCATCGTCGGCTTGGTGTTGTTGGTGTTCTTCGCCGTAGGCCTCGTGGTGAGCTTTGCGATCGGCACGCTCACGGTGCGGCCGGTGCGCGCGCTCACGGCGTTGTCGACGCATATCGTCGAGACCGGTGACTTGACGCAGTCGGTGGAGGTCACGACGCAAGACGAGGTAGGGCAGCTCGCGCGGGCCTTTCACCAGATGGTCACGGGTCAGCGTACGGTGATGCTGAGCGTCAAGGATCTCGCCGCCGGTCTGTCGCAGGTCATCGAGCACTCTTCGCGCGTGGCCGAGGGGGTGGTGACGGGCTCGGAGACGGTGCGCTCGCGCACGCTCGACACCTCCTCGGCGATGCAGCGCAGCCTCGCCTCGCTGCGCGACATCGCCGAAAACGCCGACGCCATGCAAGCGGCGGCGGCCGAGAGCACCTTGGCGATCACGGAGATGGGCGGCGTCATGCGCCTCGTGAAAGACAGCATCACGGCCATGGTGTCGGCTACCGAGGAGACCGCCGCGGCGATCGAGCAGATGAACCGCGGTGTCACCGAGACGTCGCGCAACCTTTCCGACGTGAGCTCTTTGCTCGGCGACACCTCGGCCGCCATGGGAAAGGACCTTCAGGCGGCCGTAGAGGCGATGGCGGATGCCGTCACTGGCGAGAACGAGCGGCTCAAAGAGTTCGGGATCAAGGCCTCAACCAATGGAGGCCTGATCACGTACCAGTTCGCCGACCGGGCGGGCCTGCAGCGGACCGCCACCGCGCTGGCCACCGATCGGGCGGCGATCCAGCAGACGCTCGAGCGCATCGTCAACGAGGGCTGCAACGGGTTAATCTGCATCATGCTGTAGTTTCCTGCGGATACTAGTCACGGCAAAAAGCCGTGACTTTTTTTATTTTTGCGGGGTGAACGACATGTGGATGCGCAC
>CAYXQW010000356.1:0-3665 GCA_964466695.1 uncultured Bdellovibrionales bacterium | reverse complement strand
TTTGGAGTTGGTCACGACGACGACCGGCCGCGTCAATAGCACCTGGCAAGCTTTCCAGATGGCGGCGACCAGGGCCAGCAAGGAGCGCGGCGAGCGCGATATCGCGGTCAACACGGTGCAGAGCTGGGTGCAGCATTGGCGGCCGGTGGTGATGCTCCAAGTGCCGGGCGCGGCCGAAAACCTGCGAGTCCTGCCGTCGTCGGGGAACACCGCCGACGATCTCGTGCGCGTGGCCGACGACTTGCGCAAGATCATCTCGGAGCACGAGGGCGCGACGGCGTTTCGGGACGCGGCGCTCGGCTCGCTCGGGGAGGGGATCGCGCAAGCCAGCAAGGAGACGAGCGAGGCCACGGCGGCGCGCCCCGCCGAGAGCGCGGCGCGCTCGGCGTATACCGAGGCCGCGCTCGCGGCCAACGAGGTTTTGGTGCGCGGCAGCGAGATCGTGCGCGCGGTGTTCGGGCCGACCTCGCCGGAGTACAAGCAGTTCATCGGCCGGGGGTCGGCAACGGAGGAGGCCGAGGAGGCGACCGAGGCCGCGACCGGGGAAGAGATGCCCAGCAGTGACTTGAGCTAACTTACGGTGCGGCGGGCGGAGATACTTTCGCCCGCCGCAGACTATCTCGATGGCCGCTCGACCGCAGCGGCCGCTTCAATCACACGACTCCTGAACCGTCACGCCGCGAGCGCGGAGCGTCGAGATCTGCGTGGTGCAGGCCTCGACGCTGAGCGGTGTGTTTCTAACGTTTAGTTCATCACCCTCGGCAAAATCCTGCATATCGACAAACACCGACAGATCGCTGATGTCGGTAGATGAAAGACTAACCACCTGCAGGTGCTTGAGGCCCGCGAGGCCCGATATGTCCGTGATAGGGTTACGATTCGCGAGCAACGTCGTGAGCGCGGGGAAGCGCGAGATAGTATCTAGGTTGCCGAGTTGATTATCGCTTATTTCTAAATAGATGAGCTCATCGAGGCGCTGGAGAGGAGAGAGATCGTCCAGTCGGCAGAGGACAAGATACAGATGAGTCAAGGATTGGCATCCGGCAAGCGTTGAGAGATCAACCTCGGACATGTATATCAATACCAAGTAGCTCAGCGATGGTATCTGCGCCAACGCGCTCAAATCGGACGTCCCCGTCGCATCTTCCGAAAGGAGCAAAGAGGCGAGCGAATCTAGCTCGGCGAGAGGGCGCAAATCTAGCTCTGGGGTTATAGACAAGGTCAAAGAGAGCAGAGACTTCAAGCCTAAAATCGGTGTCAGATCGGTGAAAAGATTTCCGGTGAGCTGAAGAGACTGGGTCGCCGCTGCGTATTGTAGGCCGTCAATGTTCTTGATGGCGTTATTTTGGAGGTCAAGCGTCTTATGTCCACAGAAGTCGAGGTTCGAAATATCTTCGGCTGGCTTGAATAGCTCGAGCAGCGCGGCTTTGAGCCCGGTGTCGTTAATGGTAACTGTTTCAAGTTCATCGACTCGTCCGTCGCAATTATTGTCGACGCCGTCACAAACTTCCGGCGCGCCGTGGAAGATAGTTGGTGAAGTTGGCCCGCAATCCGGCCCAGATCGGGTTGTGTAGGCGTCGCAACCCGAGAAATCCCCATCGTTGTCTTTGTCTAGGCAGGTGTCGCACGACACCCAATTGTCGCCATCGTTGTCATTGCAATCGGCCAAGCGGGTCGTGTAGCGATCGCAACCGCCGAAAGCGCCATCACCATCCGCGTCGGTGCACGTGTCGCACGACACCCAGTTGTCGGGGTCATCTTCGTTGCAGTCTCCGCCGCGGTCGCACCCGGGCCCTCGCCCGTCGCCATCGATGTCTTCACACGTGCCGCAATCAGACCAGTGGTCTGGAGATCCTGGATCGCAGTCCGTGGCGCCCGCTGCTTGGTGTCCAACCTGGGCTCTACATGCCACCACGCTGATAGTCGGGTCGCCATGACCATCGCCGTCGCTGTCGTCATAGAACGTGCCGCAGGTGTCGTGACACGCGTCTCCGGTGCTCGGGCTGTCATCACAATCGTCGCCGAGATCGCATCCTGCGCCGTAACCATCGCCATCGACGTCCACGCAAGACCCGCAGTCGGACCAATGCTGCGCGTCAGTCGGCGCGCAGTCGGGGCCTTGGTGAGCCGTGTAGGCATCACAGTCGGTGAACCAACCGTCACCGTCTTCGTCCATACATGTGGCGCAGGATTGCCACACATCAGGGTTGGTGTCGTCGCAGTCTTGCGGCGCAGCGCAGGCACTACCCGTGCCGTAACTATCGCCGTCGCGGTCGACACAAATACTCTTGTCGTGACTATCTGAGCAGGCGGCGACGACCGCAAAAATAAAGGCGGTATATTTCTTCATGCTCTAGATCCCCTATGTTCTGTTTGGACACCCGATCACTGGTGTGACGCATGATTGCAATGCAGCCGGTCGAATTCATCCCGGAGACGAATTGCGAAACTATACACTTCGTCATTACTCTCGAACCTCTTTGTTTTCATGGCATGTGAAAGAAGCTTCCGTCTCCTGCGCGCTGTGCGACCAAGGCTAAGACTCATAGATGCCATCAAACTCCTCAACCGAAGATTCTTCGTCTGGTGGCACAACCACAGCACGCTCATAAGAAAACCGCTGGCCATTCACCACATATGTCTCTGGGTAGTCCCTCCAATTGTTGGCAAGTAGGCTTCCACACATAGAACACAGGCACGACAACAACTTTTCAGCGAGCGGGGGGCCGACGTAGATCTCCTTCGCGACCGTGACGGCGTATATGGCTCCGCACGTCAAACAGGTAATCAACGAGTGGCCGCTATTGTCTTCGGGGTACGTGATAAACAACTCGTCCACTTCGGAAGATTCGGGTCGAGGATGACTTACTTTCCAACAACGGACTTGTACCTTTTTCATCGCATAATCTCGGTGGCACGTGCTGAGCCGTTCAGAATGTTGGTATTCGTCGTCCCGGGTGCCCGGAGGGATGGTGCGCTGATGCTGTCGACATTCAACGGGTGACTAGACACGTAACCTCGCGGAGTAGTCGCCGCTTGGGCAGTGACTCCTGGACTGTATGTCACCTTGAGGGTGGCAGGTGCAACGCCCGGGTTATGGTAGGCGAACTCCGTAATCGCTCCCGCCGGTGAGTCATTAACGTAAACCCCACCAGAACCCAATCGTCCCGGTTTGCTGCCGGCCTTGAAACCATTAGCGATGATAGATGTCGCCACATCGGGATGAGTTGCATGATAGCCCACTGCCGTGCTCTTGGTAGCTACCACCCCCGCCACCGCCCGCGCCGCCCCGCCGACCACCCCCGCCACCCCCACCGCGCGAAGCGCATCGTGCAAGTATCCCCAGCCGCCCACGGCTGAGCCTTCACCGAACCGCAGCATGTCCACGAACCCAGAGCCGATGTCCATCGCGCTCTTTACGGCCGTGGCGCTGAGCACCGCGCCGATGCTGCCCGAGTCTTGCACCGCGCGCCCGAGGATGCTGGTCGCCTGCGTAGCTTGGCCGTTCATGTAGTCGGCGACTTGCGCGCACGACGTGTTGCCACCGAACGCCGCTGTGCAGGTCCCCGTCGGATCCCTCAAATTCACCGGATCTCCCAGCGCATACGAGTAGACCGCCACCGCCTCCCACGGGCGTTCGAGCGCAAACTTCGGGTCGGAGAGCG
>CAYXQW010000355.1:0-3669 GCA_964466695.1 uncultured Bdellovibrionales bacterium | reverse complement strand
CCGTGCGGTTGTTGTTGATGTGATCGATCATGGCCGCGAGCGTGGTGGACTTGCCCGAGCCCGTGGTCCCCGTGACGAGCACGAGCCCGCGAGGCTCCATGGCGATCTGGGTGAGGACGGGCGGCAGGCCGAGCTCCGCGATGCCGAGGATCTTGAGCGGGATCACGCGGAAGACGGCCCCCAAGGTGCCGCGCTGTTGAAAGACGTTGACGCGGAAGCGCCCGAGGCCTTGCACGCCGTAGGCGAGGTCGAGCTCGCTCGCCTTCTGAAAGCGCTCCTTCTGGAAGCCGTTCATGATCCCGAGCGTCATGCTCGCGATCTCCTCGGGGGTCAGGCGTGCGGCGTCCTTGAGCGGCACGAGGGCGCCGTTGACGCGGAACATCGGCGGCAGGCCGGCCTTGAGGTGGATGTCAGACGCACCGCCCCGCAGAGCCACGGTCAAGATGTCGTTCAGGTCCATGAGAGAGAGCTTACGCGAGCGAGCACTTCGTAGTCGACAGGCAAGCGCCACTAATGATACCGAGCCCATGCGTAACGGCGGTAGATTGGTTTTGGCACGTATGGTGGGGTAACGGCTGGTGATGAAGGGCGACCCGATCTCATTTGGCAGATATCTGCTCATTGACCGCATCAACGTCGGCGGCATGGCAGAGGTGTTCATGGCCAAGGCGTTCGGGGTCGAGGGCTTCGAGCGCGTGCTCGCCATCAAGCGCATCTTGCCGAACATGGCCGACGACGACGAGTTCATCAACATGTTCGTCGACGAGGCCCGCATCGCGGTGCAGCTCTCGCACGCCAACATCGTGCAGATCTACGAGCTCGGCAAGTTCGAGAGCCAGTACTACATCGCCATGGAGTACGTCTCGGGCAAGGACCTGCGTTACATCGTCGACGGCTATCGCAAGAAGCAGCAGACGTTGCCCATCCCCGCGGCCGCCTACATCGCCTCCAAGCTCTGCGAGGGCCTCGACTACGCCCACCGCAAGACCGACGCCTCCGGCCGTCCGCTCAACGTCATTCACCGCGACGTGAGCCCGCAGAACATCCTCGTGAGCTTCGAGGGCGCGGTGAAGATCACCGACTTCGGCATCGCCAAGGCCGAGGACCGCGCGAGCAAGACACAGGCCGGGGTGCTCAAGGGCAAGTTCGGCTACATGTCGCCCGAGCAGGTGCGCGGACTGGAGATTGATCATCGCTCGGACATCTTCGCCGTCGGCATCCTCCTCTACGAGATGCTCACCGGCAAGCGCCTGTTCATCGGCGAGAGCGACTTTTCCACCCTGGAGAAGGTCCGTAACGCCGAGGTGGTCCCGCCGCGCGAGCACAACCCCGAGATAAGCGAGGAGCTCGAGCGGGTCATGCTCAAGGCGCTCGCGCGCGAGCGCGACGAGCGCTACGCCTACGCGAGCGATCTGCACGACGACTTGCAGCAGTTCCTCATCGAGGACAACACCATCTACAACGCCAAGCGCGTCGCGGCGTTGTTGCGCGGAGACTTCGCCGCGGACATCGAAGAAGAGCGCGTTCGTATGGAGGAGTTCGCGCGGGTGCAGGCGCCGGTGGTCGCAGATGAGCAGGCGCTCGCGGCGGCCGAGATCCACGGCGCGGCCGACGTGCGCGCCGAGAAGACCATGATCTTTGAGTCGGCGGCTTTGGGCGGTGATCTCGCGAACGCCGCCACGGTCGTGGGCGTCGGGCTCTCGGTGGAGTCGGCGCTCTCGGTGCACGAAGAAGAGCCCGACACCAATGCTGCCCCTCGCATGGCCAAGCCGCGCTCGCCGCGGCGCCGCACTTCGGCGACGCGCAAAGGTCCCGTGGGGGTGCTCATCGTAGGGATTTCGCTCCTGGTCGCCGTCGTTGGTTTGCTCTACGTGCTGGTGCGCCAGCCGAGCGCCACGAGCGGCGTGGGTACTTTGGTCATCACCTCGGTCCCGGCCGAGGCCGAGATCTTCCTCGACGGAGAGCTCGTCGGGAATCGCACGCCGATCACGCGCACCAATGTGTCGATAGGGACGCACGTGTTGCGCGCGAAGGCCGAGGGATACAAGGAGAATGCCTCCCGCTTCGAGCTCCCCAACCGCAAGTTATCGACGGTCGCGATCAAGCTCGAGCCGCTTACGGGCTCGGCGGTGATCGACGTGACCTCGGAGCCGAGCGGGGCCAGCGTGATCGTCGGCGGCGTTTCGCAAGGAGTGACCCCCCTCAAGCTCGCGTGGGCCGACGTGAAAAAACCCCTCGGCTTCGAGCTGAATCTCGCGGGGCATCGCCGCGAGAGCGTCACGCTCGCCCCGGGCGATACGCGGCGCAGCGTTGCGGTCAAGTTGTCCGCCGAGGAGCCAGGCGCCAAGGCCACCAAGAGCAAGCTCGTGGTGCGCTCCAACCCCGAGGGCGCGCGCGTCTACTCTGGCCCGAATCAGCTCGGCCTCACCCCGATGGAGATCCCCGATCTCGACAGCGCGAAGTCGTACAAGCTCCGCATCGCCAAGGACGGCTTCCGTGACTACGAGACGACGGTGGTGATGGGAGGCAAGTCGGAGGTCGTCTTCACCGCCAGCCTCGAGCGCAAGCCGCCGCCGGTCGCGCCTGCTCCGAGCAGGCGTCAGGTCGCGCAGGCGTCGAGTGGTGGTAGCAGCGGCGGCGGTTGTAGTGGCAGCGGCGCCAAGCTCAGCGTGATGGCGCGTGGGGTCGCCGATTGTCGAGTATCGGTCGGGCGCGCGAGCCTCGGGATCTCTCCCTTCATGGGCAAGGAAGCGCCCACGGGTCGGTGCGAGATCGTGGTCACGTGCCCGGGTGGCAAGAAGTATAGCGAGACTCGCCTCATCAAGGCCGGCGCCAACGAGCGGCTCATCATCGAAGAGAACATGTGGAAGTAGGCGCGGCGTCGAGGGGGATCTCGACGCGGAACGTCGCGCCGCGCTCGGTCTCGTGCGGCGCGAGCTCGATAGTGCCGCCGTGGCGTTCGATGACGAGTCGTGAGGTGGACAGCCCGAGGCCCGTGCCGCTGCCTGGGGGCTTGGTGGTGAAGAACGGCTCGAAGAGGTGAGCGCGCATCTGCGCCGCGATGCCCGGGCCGTCGTCGCTGACCTCGAGCCGTAGGCTCGTCTCGTGGAGCCTGGTGCGGATGCGCACGTGGCCGCCTGGGCCGGCGGCGTAGGCCGCGTTCTCGATGAGGTTCATCACCACCTGCGCGAGCAGGGCTCCCGAGCAGGGCACGGGGCCCTGGTATTCGAGCTCGCGCGTAAGCTCGATGTTGGCGCACGCGGGCTGCGCCAAGGTCGTGGCCCGGTCTATTACCTCCACGATGGGCGTAGGCTGTCGCACGAGATCGCCTTGGCGTACGAAGCCGAGGAGCTGGCGGGAGAGCGTGGCGATGTGATCGGCGCAGGTGGAGATGACGTCTACGAGCTCGGCCGTGGGCGAGCCGGGCTCTAAGAGCTCTGGCGGGAGGAGCTGGCGCAGGGGTGCGATGGCGTTTACGACCCCGTTCGCGGGGTTTCTGATCTCGTGTGTCAGCCCGGCCGCGAGCGTGCCGAGCGCCGCGAGCTTTTCGCTGTCGTGCAGGCGCAGCGCCAGGTTGCGCATGGTGAGCTGGGCCCTTACGCGTGCGAGGAGCTCCTGGGGCTGGAAGGGCTTGGTGACGTAATCCACGGCGCCCGTGAGCAGCCCCGC
>CAYXQW010000354.1:0-3684 GCA_964466695.1 uncultured Bdellovibrionales bacterium | reverse complement strand
CGCGCGAAGCGGCTTTACGTTGATCGAGGTGATGATCACCTTGGCGATCTTGGTGTTGGCCACCGCGGTGATAGTACCGTCGATGTCCAAGGGAGGGCTGGCCGAGCTGAAAAGCACCGCAGGCAAGGTGGCGGGCACCATCACCGCCACCTACGCACAGGCTGCCTTGAGCGGGCGCGCGCATCGGTTGGTGTTCGATCTCGAGGCGCAGAAGATCGTGGTCGAGGCCGACGGCGCGGCGTTACCGAAGAGCGCGGGCCTCGCGTCGTTGTTCGCGCTCGGTGCGGGCGCCGCAGGTGACGAGGAGGAGGCCGCGACGGTGGATCCGCCGCGCGAGCTGTTGCGGCTGTTCGGCGAGGAGGCGGGTGACGGCGAGGCTTTGGGGCGCGAAGGTCTCGCGGACTTCGCCGATATCGGGCGCGGCTTCGCGATGCCCGCGGGGATAAGGATCATGAGCGTCTGGGTCGCGGGGATGGCGCAACCCTCCGACAAGGAAACCACTTACTTGCGGTTCTGGCCGAGCGGCTTCACCGACGAGGCGATGGTGCACCTCTGCAACGAGGAGGGCGTGGTGTTCACCGTCGAGGTGGCGGGATTGACCGGCGCCACGAAGATCAGCGCCTCTTACGTGGAGGTGCCGAGGTGAGACTCGCGTCGCGCGGGTTTTCGCTCCTCGAGGTGGTGATCGCGCTTGGCATTTTAGCGTTGGGCCTCGGCGTGCTCTTGCAGGCGCAGGCCCAGAGCCTCGCCGCGGCGTCGCGCACGCGCGGCCTGACTTTGGCGACGCTACTTACGCGCTCGAAGATGGTGGATATCGAGCGCCGGCTGTTCGATGAGGGCTTCACGCTCGGTGACAGCGAGGACGCGGGGGATTTCGGCGACGAGGGTCAGCCCGAGTTCTCCTGGTCTTATCGGATAACCGAGCTCGAGCTCGACTTCGCTGCCTTGCAGCAAGGCGAGGAGGAAGACGCGGCAAATGACGATGGGATCCAGACGGGGGCCGCGCTCGGTTTGCCGCTCGACGCGCTCACGACGAAGATGAGCGAGGACCTCCGCGCGGTGGAGCTCGTGGTGACCTGGCCTTCGGGCAAGCACGAAGAGAAGATGAAGGTGCGGGCGCTGGTGACGCGCGAGCTTACGGGCGCCGGCGTCGAGGAGCGGGCGCCGTGAGCCGCGCGCGTGGCTTCAGCCTGGCCGAGGCCATGGTGGCGATCGCGATCTTGGCGCTGATCGGGGCTCTGACCTACGGCACGTTCGCGCGGGCGATGGACGCGCGTGATCGCGCCGAGCGGATCACCTCGCACTATCATCAGACTCGGCAAGCGATGCTGCGCATGGCTCGGGAGATCTCCATGGCCTTCTTGTCGCGGCACAAGGAGTGCGGCGATCCGCGCAGCGATACCATGTTCGTCTCTGGCCGCGAGCAGGGCTCTGCGCGCCTCGACTTTACGAGCTTCTCGCACGTCAAGACGAACAAGGACGCGAACGAGTCGGATCAAAACGTCTTGTCGTACTATCTCGAGCGCGACAGCACGAGCGCGGGCGCGACTGGGCTTTTGCTCATGCGTCGCGAGAAGGCTCGCATCGACGAGCGCCCGAAGGACGACGGCGTCGCGCAGGTGCTGGCGCCCGGCATCGACGAGCTCGCGTTCCAGTTCTATGACGCCAAGCAGGATCGCTGGGAAGACGAGTGGGACTCGCAGAGCTCTGAGTATCGCTATCGGCTGCCGCTGTTCGTGCGCATCGAGATCAAGGCCAAGGACTTGAACGGCAAGCAAGAGACCTTCGTCACCAAGACGCGGATCTTCTTGCAAAAACCCATCCTCATCTTGGGCACGGGGTTTACGGCCGCCGCGGATGGTTGCTGATGAGAGTCTCACGAAAGAGGGCCGGCAAGGGACGCGAGCGCGGGGTGGCGCTCTTGGTGGTGGTCTCGACGCTCACGTTGGTCGGCAGCGTGGTGGCGCAGCTACAGTTCGACACGCGCGTGGATCTCGAGCTGGCGATGGGGGCGAGGGACGACGTGCAGGCCGAGTACAACGCCTTGAGCGCCTTACGGGTGCGGGCCTTGTTGCTGAAGAACGCGCGGCAGCTCGACGGCCTCCGCGGCGAGCTCGGCCGGAGCCTGGGGGTCGAGGCCTCGCTGTTGCCCTCGCTCACGCAGCTCTTGGAGCTGGTGCCGATAGAGTGCGGGATGCTCGCGGCCATCGCGAAGGTCTCCTCGGCCGAGGATGACGACGCGGGGTTTATGCGGGGGGATTGCGCCGCCGTGGGGGCGAGCGAGCACGCCAAGATCTCGCTCTCGGCGCTCGCCTCGCCGCGCCCGGCCGACGCCGCGCAGGCGCAGCAGCTCCTGCTCGGGGTGTTGTCCGATCCCAAGCTCGCGCGGTTCTTCGAGCGCGATGACGAGGCGGGCAGCCACGCCGAGTCGCCGCAAGAGTTGGTGGGGGCCATCGTCGATTGGATGGACACCAACAAGCAGCAGTTCGGGACGCAGATAGGAGACGAGGACAGATACTATGTCTATCTCAAGGATCCTTACCGCACGAAGAACGCGCCGTTCGACTCGGTGGCGGAGCTCTCGCTCGTGCACGGCGTGAGCGACGAGCTGTACGAGGCGCTCCGTTCGAGGGTCACGGTGTACAACACCTCCTCGCAGATAGAGCTCGGCACCGCCGACGATATGACGGTGGGGTTTGGGGTGTGCTCCGTCCTCGGCAACGTCGGCGATTGCGCCACGCTTTTGTCTTCGCAGGCTTTTTGGACCGGGCTACAGCAGCTCCGGACCGCGGGGGGGGGCGTGGCGGCCCCCCTCAAGGTCGCGGGTTTGCAGGCGCTGCTCGATGGCATGGCCGTCGCCTACGACGCGAGCAAGCTTCGTCAGGTCTTCTCCGACAGGTCGAGCACGACCTGGTACACCATCGACGCTACGGGTGAGTTCGGCAACGCGCACCGGCGAGTGAGCGTGGTCTATCAAACCCAGGAGTCGCAATACTATTACTATCGCATAGAGTGATCTCACATGAGTCAACGGGTAGCGGCAATAGATATCTCCTCGCGCTTCGCGCGCGCCGTCGTGTTGGAGACGACGTTGCGCAAGACCGAGGTCGTGGGGGTGCACCAGGTGCCGGTCGCCGCGGGGAGTAGCCGCGAGGAGGTCTTGCGGCTCTTGCGCGAGGCGATAAAGGGTCGCGTCGACGTGACGGTGATGGCGGCCGACGCCGCGGCGGTGTCGGTGCACGCGCTTTGCTTTCCTTTCGGCGATCTGCGTCGCGTGGACAGCGCGGTGGGCTTCGAGCTCGAGGGGCGGGTGCCGTATGAGCTCGAGGACACCGCGACGACCTGGCACATCGTGGCGCGTGACGAAAACAGCACGAGCGTGCTCGCGGCGCTCACCCCGAAGCGCGAGATCTCCTCCTTCATCGGTGACGCCGAGCGGGCGGGCTTCGCGCCGCGGGCCATAGTCCCCGCGGCGAGCGCGCTCGCGGAGCTGTGTTCGCGCGATACCACGGAGGTCGTCGCGGTCCTCGCGCTCGGCGCGAGCGTGACGCACCTCGCGGTGGTCTGCAAAGCCGAGCTCAGACAGGCGCGGACCTTGCGTTATGGCGGCGACGACGTGGATCGGGCGCTTTCCGCGGAGTTCGGGTTGACGCTTGAGGCCGCGAGTCAGGCCAAGGAGCGAGA
>CAYXQW010000353.1:0-3696 GCA_964466695.1 uncultured Bdellovibrionales bacterium | reverse complement strand
CAAACACGCGCCCACCGCCACCGCGCCGTGCCTGTGCTCGAGGTCGAAGCTCGCGCGCTGCAAGTACAAGCGGCCGTCGCTCGTCTCGATGGGGCGCATGGGCAAGCCGCGCGGCTCTGCGACGCTCGAAGAGACGTCATCCCCACGCGCGGGGAAGGGGCGCCGCGCCAAGACCGCTTCGATGCGGGTACGAAGCTCGGCGAGACGTGCCTCGCGCGGTGCGTTCGCCGCGGGCTCCCCGGCGTTCGCGAGGCGAGAGAGCCCGCGCTGCAAGCGACTCATGGCGCGGCCGCCGCGGCGAGCGTCGCGAGGAGCTCGGCCGCGAGCTCTTTGTGCCGCGCGCGCGCGACGGGGAGGGCGGGCTCGTGGCTCACCAGGGGACCGATACAGGCCGGACAGCCCTCGGCGCAAGCGCAGGCCGAGAGCAGGGCATGGGCCCGCGCGAGCAGGGCGCGGTGCTCGGTGAAGAGCCGCGCCGCGAGGCCCACGCCACCCGGGGCGTGATCGTAGAGGAAGATGCGCGGCGCGGCGACCGGCGCCTCGCCCTCGACGCTGGACTCGAGCGTGCGGCCGAGGTCGCGCGGATCGAGCATGAGCCCGACGCAGGCCACCGTGTGCAGGACGTTCGCCACCCCGCGCAAGGCGTCGATGACCTCGGCGCGCGGCGCCTTCGTGGCGAGGAGCATCGGCTCGTGGACGGTCAACCAGAAGGCCGTGGTGTGCATCTGCATGTCGGGCAGGTGCACCTCGCCGTAGCCCACGTTCTCGTGGGTGTGGAACTTGATCTTCTTGTAGCCCACCACCTTCTCGGTGACGCTGACCTCGCCGAGGCCGAGCTCGAAGGCGGCATCGCCCGTGCCGAGCGAGGCGCGCTCGTCCTCGGTCATCACCTGCAGGCGCGTGTAGGTCAGCGCGTCGGTGTAGTAGTCGGCCGCGACCTTGCGCACGAAGGCCTTGTGGTTTTCGAAGTCGAGGCGTTCGACCTGATACTGCTCGCCGTCTTGTTGGTAGATGGCGTGCTCGTGCAGCATGGTGTGCGTCGAGCGCCAGTCCATCTCGGCGATGGTCTTCTCCGACGAGACATCGATGATGACGAAGTTATCCCAGCCGATGCTGCGCAGAGAGACGTGGTTCGCCGGGTAGCTGTCCGCGGCCCAGTGGTAGGTCTTCTGGCCGTTGTCCGAGGTGGTGGGGTGCAGCACGCGGTGTTGCACGAGGAAGCCGAGCGCCTCGCAGGTGGCCTCGCGCGGCAGATCGCCGAAGCCCTCATCCTCGACGAACGGCAGCTCGAAGGCCGCGCACTTCAAGTGCTGCACCAGGATCTCGACGTTGTCGGGGTCGATGCGCGCCTGCTCTACCGCGGCGTCGCAGAGCTCGCGCGGCAGGCGCGCGAAGTATTGATCGAGCGGGGCGCTCGAGGCGACGAGCACGGCGAGGCTCGGCGTTACGCGCCGCCCCGCGCGACCGAAGCGCTGCCACAGGGCGGCCACCGAGCCCGGATACCCGGCGCACACGACGGCGTCGAGCCCGCCGATGTCGATGCCGAGCTCGAGCGCGTTGGTCGCGACCACCGCTCGCACGCGGCCCTCGCGGAGCCCTGCCTCGATGCGACGGCGCGCGCAGGGCAAGTAGCCGCCGCGGTAGCCCTGCACCACCTCGGGGTCCTCGTGTAGCGCCGCGAGCCGCTCGCGCAGGTACTTGAGCATGACCTCGACGTGGTTGCGACTCCCCGCGAAGACGAGCGTCGGCACGCGCGCGGCGATCAGATCTGAGGCCAAGCGCACCGCTACCTTGATGCAGCTCTGCCGGATCCCGAGCTCGGCGTTGACCACGGGAGGGTTGTAGACCAGCACGTGCCGCGGCCCCGACGGAGCGCCGTTGTCATCGACGAGCACGACCTCGCGGCCAAGCATGGCGCGCGCATGCTCGGCCGGGTTGCCGATGGTGGCCGAGGCGAACACGCAACGCGGGCGCGCGCCGTGAAAGCTCGCCACGCGCAAGAGCCGGCGCAGCACGTTCGCGAGGTGCGAGCCGAAGACCCCGCGATAGGTGTGCAGCTCGTCGATCACGATGAAGCGCAAGCTCGCAAAGAAGCGCGCGAAGCTCGTGTGGTGCGGCAAGATGCCGGCGTGCAGCATGTCGGGGTTGGTGATGAGTATGCCGCTCGCCTCACGCGCGGCGCGGCGGGCGTCGGCCGGGGTGTCGCCGTCGTAGGTAACGGCTCCCGTGTCTAGGCCGGCGTCGGCGAGCAGGCGCCGGATCGCCTCCTCCTGGTCACGAGCTAGCGCTTTGGTGGGGAAGATGTAGAGCGCGCGGGTCTTAGGCGCGACCGCGAGGGCGTCGAGCACCGGCAGGTTGTAACACAAGCTCTTACCCGAGGCGGTAGGGGTGGCGACGACTACGTCGTGCCCGTCTCGCAGCAGCTCGAACGCCTGTTGTTGGTGGCGATAGAGCTCGGCAAGACCGCGCGCGGCCAAGGCTCGCTTGGTCGCGGGTTGGAGCGTGGGTGGCAGCGGGGTGCTTCTGGCCGCGCGCGCTTCGAGCTCTTGGTAGAGCGCCACGTTGCGCCAGATTTTTGAGCTTTGGCGCCAGGCGTCGAGCACTGTCGTGACGCCGTGCGCGCGGTTCCACGGGGGTGCGGGGCGGGCGAAGGCCTCTGCTTCGTTACAAGAGGTGGTCATGACGAGCACTGTACAGAAGAGTAGTAGGATCTTCCAACCACTCGTAGTCTTCTTCTTGCGAGAGCGCCGCGCGGTCGTCGCGCGTCGGGTGATGGACGACGACGCCGGGGTTTATGAGGCGAAGCTCGTCCTCGACGCGAAGCCTCGCCACCACGCGCGGCGCCACCATGAAGCTGCAGGCGGGCATGAGCTGCGGCGGCTCGAAGAAAGGCAGCACGGGGTAGAAGCGACACAACAAAGGCCGCCGTCGATAGATCCCGCAACGGCCGCTCGCGAGCAGATGGCCGCAGGCGAAGACGATGGTGCCGTCGTCGGCGCGTGCGACCTCGCGGAAGTTGTGCAGCAGGCGGTGGTAGAGCAAAAAGAGCCGCTCTAAAAAGGCCGCGCGGAGCCACCGCGGCAGCTTGGCGGTGATCATGCGACAACACTCGCCGCAGCGATAGCACTCGCCGAGGAGCACGAAGCGCGGCGGTCGCAAGCTGCGCATCACCAAGAGCGCGAAGCGCTCGAAGCCGGCGAAGACCCCAAGGGCCACCGCGAGCACTACCCGCGTGAGCGCGCCGCGCGTTATGAGCTCGAACAGGATATAAGCGAAGACGGCCACCCAGACGAAGGTCACGCTCGTCACCCCTTTGCGCGCCGCAACAAGACATAGAAAGCCCCGGGGCCGCCGTCTTCAGGTCGCGCGGTGCAGAAGGCGAGCACCAAAGAGCTGAGCGGCGCGCGCGCGAGCCACGCGGGCAAGAGCTCCCGGAGCACCGCGACGCCGTCGGGCGAGCTCTTGCCGCGGCCGGTGATGATGAGCACGCACCTTTCACCTTCGCCGCGCGCCCGGGCGATGAAGTCGATGACCGCCCGGTGCGCATCGTCGCGGCGCCGGCCGTGCAGATCGAGGCTCCGTCGCGCCGCGTACTCGCCGCGCGCGAGCGCGAGCTGCAAGGAGCGCGCGACCCCGGGCGCATGACCGACCGGATGCTCCGTATCACCGGTGAGCTGCAAGGACGCACCGTCGCTG
>CAYXQW010000352.1:926-3700 GCA_964466695.1 uncultured Bdellovibrionales bacterium | reverse complement strand
TTAGGCTCCGAGACGCTCGCTCAAAACACACCGCTCGTCTTCAAGGAGGCAGCAGATGGCTATCGAAAACCCGCAACGCAAACACGAACGCGCCAACATCGACCTCTACATCAACAAGATCGTGGGCGACGAGCCGCGCCTGGTGCGCACGCGGGACATCTCCGAGAGCGGCGTGTTCCTCTACAAGCTGCTCGAGCCAGAGATCGAGAGCGACTTCGTCGGGCTCGAGATGAAGCTGCCGAACTGCCAAGAGATCATCTGGGCCGTGGGCAAGGTCGTGCGCGAAGAGAAGCGCGACGAGGCGAGCGGTCTTGCTCTGCGCTTCGTGCGCATGGCCGAGATCGATCGTAAGACCATCGCCGACTACATCGCGAGCACGAGCGCGAGCGCGGCGAGCGTCAAGAGCACCTGCGCGGCCTGATCTAAAAGCCCAACTGGGGCGTGAGCCAACGCAAGAGCTCTTCGGCCGTAAAGTCCTTCATCCCCCCTTCATACAACCTCTCGGCGTCATAGAAGTCGCGCGGCAAGGGCCTCACGGCGAGGCTCGGGATCGCCACGCAGCGCATCTCGGCCCTGTGCGCGGCCTGCACACCGTAGAGCGAGTCCTCGAACACCAGGCACTCTCGCGGCGCGACCCTAAGCCTCCGCGCCGTCTCCAAAAAAATCTCCGGCGAAGGCTTGCCCCGCGTGACCTCGGCCGAGGAGACGATAACGTCGAAGAGCTTTACGAGCGCGAACCGCTCGAGCAAGAACGCGAGCACCGAAGGCGACGAGCCCGACGCCACGGCGAGCGGCACGCCCCGCGCGCGTAGCGTGCGTACCACCTCGATGACCTCGGCGTAAGGGGTGACGCGCTCCCGGGCGATCGCCATGAACGCGGCGTTCTTTTGCGCGAGCAGCTCTTCGACCGAGGGCAAAAGCGCGAAGCGGCGCTTGACGTCCACGGCCATCTCCAGATTGCCGGCGCCGACGTAGCGCTCCTCGTCCGCGGGGGAGAGGAAGACCCCGTAAGGGGCGAGGAACGCCTTGTCGGCCTCGAGATAGGCGGGCTCGCTGTCTACGAGCGTGCCGTCGCAGTCGAAGATGACCGCGCGCAAAAGCGGCGTCTTTACGCGCGAGCTCGTCACCCGCGCAAGAGCTTCGCGACCTTGGGTGCGCGCAGGCGAGCGCCTTGCGGCAAACCGCTCCCGAGCAGGGGCCGGCCATAGCGCAGGAAGGCCTCGGTGACGTCGTTGCCTTCGGCGTTCAAGAACTCGGGCGGGAGATGCTTGGTCTTGGCAGCGATCTCCGAGAGCTCCACGAGCTCATAGCTCACCGCGTAGTCGCCCACGCGCTTGATCGTGACCGAGCCGTCCTTATCGCCGAGCAGGGCGAGCTGTACGGCCCGTTGCCCCACCTCGCGCGCCTCGCGCTGATCGACGTCCGAGACCACGCCCAAAAAGGAGCGCTGCAGGTAGCCGAAGGTGTCGGCGCGCACGCGCTTTATCTTGAGCTTGGCCTTGATCTCGTTCGCGAGCAGATCCCCGAGCGCTCCCGTGCCCGAGAGCTGCACGTTGCCATGCGCGTCTTTCTCCGTGACGGACATGAGCGTGGTCATGATGGGGTTCTTGTCCTTATCGACGATCCCCTCGCTCACCGCCACGATGCAGCGACCATGGCGCTTGTAGACGCGATCGACGTCGGCGAGGAAGCGCTCGGTGTCGAACGAGCGCTCGGGCACGTAGACGAGGTGCGGGCCGTCGTCCTCGTAGACCCTCCCGAGCGCGCTCGCCGCCGTGAGGAAGCCCGCGTGCCGGCCCATCACCACGGCGACGTAGACGCCGGGCAAGGCGCGGTTGTCGAGGTTCGCCCCGGCGAAGGCGAGCGAGACGAAGCGCGCCGCCGAGGGGAACCCCGGGGTGTGGTCGTTCAACACGAGGTCGTTGTCGATGGTCTTCGGGATGTGGATGCAGCGCAGCTCATAGCCGCTGTTGTTCGCGTGCTCGTTCACGATGCGCGCGGTGTCGGAGCTGTCGTTGCCGCCGATATAGAAGAAGAAGCGAACGTTGTGCGCCTTGAGCGTCTTGAAGATGCGCTCGCAGTATGCGGCGTCGGGCTTGTCGCGCGTCGAGCGCAGGGCCGACGAGGGCGTCGCGGCCACCGCGTCGAGGTTTAGCAGGCTCTCATGGCTGAGATCGACGAGCTCCTCTTCCACGATGCCGCAGACGCCGTTGACCGCGCCGTAGATCCTCGTCACGTCAGCGTAGCGACGCGCCTCCTCCACCACCCCCGCGAGCGACTGGTTGATCACCGCGGTGGGACCACCGCCTTGCGCGACGAGCACCTTGCCTTGCAGATTTCCCATGCTTCCTCCATGTGGCCGCAACCTGCCACCTTGCAAATCGATGTGTTTACGCCCGCCAAAAGCGAGCCCTCGTCGCGCACATGAAGGCACGGCGCCGCCTCGTCAAGAGGCCACGGCGCTTTAATTCTCGTATCTTTTTCATGCCGCGCGGCATCTATATAAAGTGAGATGCGTGCTACCTTGACAACGAGGATGGGCGACCTATCCTCACGCCTTGCGGGAGGAGATTGAACGATGACGACAGCTATTGCCTTGAGAAACAACGACCTCGACCGCTACGTGGCCGAGATCAGCAAATACCCGCTGCTCACGCGCGAGCAGGAGGTCGCGCTCGCCGAGCGCTATCGGGAGCATGGCGACGTCGCCGCCGCGCATAAGCTCGTGGTCTCCAATCTGCGCTTTGTCGTGAAAGTCGCGCACCAGTACAGCG
>CAYXQW010000352.1:0-916 GCA_964466695.1 uncultured Bdellovibrionales bacterium | reverse complement strand
AAACGCCATACCGGCAGGGGCCTGCCGCTCCTCGACCTCGTCCAGGAGGGCAACGTCGGCCTCATGATGGCCGTCAAGAAGTTCGATTACACCAAAGGCTATCGCCTTATCTCCTACGCTGTATGGTGGATCAGAGCCCAGATAAGATCTTTTATCGTAAAATCCTGGTCTCTGGTAAAAATGGGGACCACCTACGCCCAAAGGAAGCTCTTCTTTTCACGACGAGCCCTGGGCACGACCGACGCCGCGGGCAGCACCGAAGCGTCCCACGAGAACCTCGCCAAGGACCTCGGCATCGAGACCCGCGAGGTCGACGAGATCGAGCTGCGCATGGCGGCGCGAGACTTCTCGCTCGACAGCAAGCTCGGCGAAGACAGCCGCACGAGCCACCTCGAAGTCTTGGCCGACCCTTCGCAGCCGAGCCAGGAGATGGCGCTCATCGAGGAGGAGCAACGCGGCTTGTTGCTCAGCAAGGTGGACGAGGCGATGAGCAGGCTCAACGACAAGGAACGCTACATCGTGGAGAACCGCTTGTTGCAAGACGAGCCGAGAACGCTCCAGGACATCGGCGAGCACTTCAAGGTTTCGCGCGAGCGCGTACGGCAGCTCGAGAGCCGCGTGATCGGCAAGCTGCGCGCCGCGCTCGAGCGCGCCAACCAAGACCCGGCAAGCGAGGCCGCCACTTCCTGACGGCCTCGTCTAGAAATTACTCGCCCTTGGCGGCCTTCTCGACCTCGGCGGCGAAGTCTTCGCTGCGCTTTTGCAGACCCTCGCCGAGCTGAAAGCGGACGAAGCGGCGGATGACGATCTTCTCGCCGATCTTCGCCACGAGCTCGTTCAAGATGTCGCTCACCTTCTTGTCGGGCTCGCGCACGAAGGGCTGCTCGAGGAGACAGATCTCCTGGAAGAACTTGCC
>CAYXQW010000351.1:0-3704 GCA_964466695.1 uncultured Bdellovibrionales bacterium | reverse complement strand
CCTCGGCGGCTTCGACATCATCGAGGCAAAAGACGGCGCCACCGCGGCGCGGGCCTTGCTCGACGACACCGCGATGACGATCGACGCCGCGGTCGTGGATCTCTATATGCCGGGCCTCGGCGGCGCCGAGCTTTTGGCGCAGCTCCGACGCGAGCCTCGCCTCGCCGCGCTGCCGGTGATCGTAGTCTCTGGGGCCTCGCTCTCGAAGCTCGACATAGCCTCCCTCGAGAGCCTCGGCGCCGACGACGTGCTCAACAAAGACCTCCCTCCCGAGGCGGTGCTGGAGCGCCTCGAAGCGGCGATCGCCAAAAAAACCTAACGCGCCGCGTTCGAGGTGAGGATGGAGAGGTGATCGGTTAGTCGATCGGTGAGCCGATCACGCGTGCGGAGCCGCGCGGCGTCGACGATCATCTTGCCCGCCCAACGGTAGACATTGAAATCGGCTAGGTAACCACGCATGGAGCGCATGCGCGCGCGCTGCTCCTCCACCGACATGGTGAGCGCGGTGGCGAGAGCCGCGCTCGCCTCGTCGAGGTCGTAGGGGTTTACGATCAACGCCTCGGTCAGCTCGCGCGCCGCTCCCGTGAATTGACTCAAGACGAGCACGCCGCGCTCGTCTTCACGCGCTGCGAGGTACTCCTTGGCGACGAGGTTCATACCATCGTGCAAGCTGCTGACGTAGCAGAGATCGGCGGCGCGATAGTGCCGGAAGACATCGGGGGGCTGGTGGTGCGAGCGCAGCAACACGATCGGCCGATAGCCATCGGCGCCGAACCGCTCGTTGACGCGCGTGGTGATGCGCTCGACGTCGCGGTTGAGCTGTTGGTAGCGCTCGAGCACCGCGCGGCTCGGGGCGGCGAGCTGAATGAAGGTGAACCTGCCGAGAAACTCGGGGAAGCTCTCGAGCAACCGCTCCACGGCGAGGAGCCGCTCCTCCACGCCCTTGGTGTAGTCGAGCCTGTCTACCCCGACGCCGATGAGCGCATCTTCGGCGAGGCCGAGCTCCTTCTGCACGCTGCGCCGGCACTCCGCGACCGAGGGCGCCGACTTCACCCAGCGCGGCGGCCACTCGAGCGAGATCGGGTAGGGGCGCACGAGCGTGGTCCGGCCGCCACGCACGACCGCGTTCTGTTCGCGATCGATGCGTGATTCGAGGAAACGATCTACCGAGTCGACGAAGTTGTTGCAGTGGACCTGGGTGTGGAAGCCGAGGATGCTCGAGCCGAGCAAGCCCTCGAGCAGCTCGTTGCGCCACGGGCAGATGCCGAAGCTCTCGGCGTTCGGCCAGGGGATGTGCCAGAAGGTCATCACCGTGGCGCGCGGGAGGCGCTCGCGAATGAACTTCGGCGCGAGCGCGAAGTGGTAGTCCTCGACGAGGATGATGGGATCATCGACGTCCACCTCGGCACACGCGGCCTCGGCGAACTTCTCGTTGACGTTCTTGTAGTGGTTCCAGTCCTCGCCGCGAAAGATCGGCCGCGCGTGCGCGAGGTGGCAGAGCGGCCACAGCCCCTCGTTGGAGAACCCGTAGTAATAGCCCTTCTCTTCCTCTTCGCTGAGCCACACGCGGCGCAAGATATAAGACTCGTCCTCGGGCGGAACTCGGATGTGATCATCCTCATCCACAGTCTCACGGTCGGCCGAGCCCGCGCCGTGCGCGACCCACACGCCCGAGCAGGCGCGCACCACCGGCTCGAGCGCGGTGACGAGCCCGCTCGCCGGGCGGATGAGCTCGATCTCGCCGCTCGCCGTGCGGTTGTGGATGTAGGGCTCGCGGTTTGCGACCACGATGACCTTCTCGCCGTGCAGGTAACGGTTGAGGGCGCTCTTGAGCCGCTCGGGGGTCCAGTTGCCGCCCTCGCGCTCGGCCTCGCGCTCGGCGATGACCTGATCGGCGAGCTCGCGCACGTCGCGCAGAAATGGCCGAAACTCCGGCCGCTCGGTCTCGCCGCGCAGGAGCTTGCGCAAGCCCTCGTTCCAGTTGCGCCACGACCAGCGGGCCGCGAGCACGGTCACGCCCGCGGCGGCGAGGGCCAAAAAGGCGAAGGCCACGAGCAAAAACTCGCGCATCTTGGCGTCGCGCCGCTCGGTGAAGCTCATATCGTGCACGAGCACGACGAACCCGAGCGCCCGATCAGCGTCGATGATCGGGATGGCGCTCACGTGCACGCTGCCGCCGGGCAAGGTCGCGACCGTGTGCCAAGAGGCCCAACCGAGCGCTGGCGATTCGGCGGCGGGCCTTACGTTGGCGCCGAGTCGCTCGCACGAGAAGGCCTCGGGGAACTCGGGCGTCTTCGCGAGCTCTGAAAGCTCACGCGTGCAAACCGCGGCGGCCATGATGCGCTCGTCGCGCGTAAATTCGCGCAAGATATCTCGCAGAGCGCCGGCCTGCGCCTTGCTCCAGGAGCGGACGAGCCCCTGCCGGGCGCCGTTCACCGCGAGCTCGGCACGCAGGTTCATGTCCTTTTCGAACCAGTCCTTGGTGGTCTCGCGCACGGCGAGCATGCCGACCAGAGTGATGAGCGCGAGCCCGACGACGAGCGCCGCGGCGAATCTGAGCGAATGCGACATGAGTGGAGGCATTGAAGCACACCTCGCATTTCGACGCTACCCATGATCTGCTATAGCGAAACCTAAAAAAACCACATGAACCTCTCCGCAGAAAAACTCCTCCCTTCATTGATGATCCTAGGGGCGACAGGCCTCGGCGTGCTCGTGCTCTTTGCGCTCGGGCTCTTCGCGCGGCGGGTGATCGTCAAGCGTCTGGCACCCAAAAAAGCACCCAAAAAAACCGCCGACACGGTGTCCTCGCTCGTGCGCCCGCTGCCCTGGTGGTCGATGCTCGGCGGCCTCTATATCGCCTCACGCGTGGTGGCGCTGTCGCCCAACATCGCAGAGGTGGTGAGCAAGGCCTTGCTCTCGGTGCTCATCGTCTCCGCGACCATCTGGGCTGCCGACCTCGGCGTGCACTTGCTGAAGCGCGGGGACACGATAAACGGCGTCGCCTCGGTGCGCGCCACCGGCGTCGTACGCAACGTGGTGCGCGTCATGGTGCTCGGCACGGGCCTGCTCGTGCTCTTCAGTACGCTCGGCATCTCCATCACCCCCATGCTCACCACCCTCGGCATCGGCGGCCTGGCCGTAGCCCTGGGCCTCCAAGAGACCTTGTCGAACCTCTTCGCGGGCATGCAGATAACCCTCGCGGGCAATTACCACATCGGCGATTACGTGAAGCTCGAGAGCGGCGAGGAGGGCTGCATCGACGATATCCAGTGGCGCACGACCCGCGTGCGCACCTTGCCGAACAACACGGTCCTGATCCCGAACAGCCGCCTCGCGCAGAGCGTCGTCACCAACTACAACGTACCCGTAAACGAGCTGACCTTGCTGGTGCCGGTGGGGGTGCACTACGCGAGCGACTTAGAGCAAGTCGAGCGCGTGGCGCTCGAGGTCGCGCGGACCATAATGAAGACGACGCCCGGAGGGGTACCCGAGTTCGAGCCGGTCGTGCGCTTCTACAAATTCGGCGATTCGAGCATCGACTTCAACGTGGTGCTGCGATCCCGGGACTTCAAAGACGCCCCCCCGGTGCGGCACGCCTTCATCAAGGCCCTCGCGCGGGCCTTCGCCGAGCAGGGCATCGTCATCCCCTTCCCCATCCGCGCGATCAACCTCGATCAGGAGAGAGCTCGGCCCTCGGGAGC
>CAYXQW010000350.1:1604-3707 GCA_964466695.1 uncultured Bdellovibrionales bacterium | reverse complement strand
GTATAACGACCGCGTCCCGTTTCTCTTCCCCGGCGCCGGAATTCAGTTTACGCGCATCTCCAAAGAGGCAGTCGACGCGATCTCTAGCTTTGTTGCCGCGCGTAAACCGCTATTCTACCCCGATTAGACCTGGAACGAAGCTTGCATGTTCCCCTCGTGAACTATTCCTTCAAAGGAGGTAGCTCATGGAGGCGGTCGATCGTATTTTGTTCGTCGATGACGAACTCCCGGTGCGCGTGGCCTTTGCCCGCAGCTTGAAGAGACACGGTTTCGAGCTCGATCTCGCGGCGAACCGCAAGGAGGCGCTCGCGCTCGCGGCCGATCATCAGTACGCGGTCATCGCCGTCGACTATCGCATGCCCGACGTCGATGGCCTCACCTTGATAAGGGAGATGCAGGAGCTCGAGCCCCACTCGAGCTTCATGTTGATCTCTGGCGAGTGCGATCTTACGCTCGCGATCGCGGCCGTGAACGAGCACGGCGTGGCTTTCCTCGTCACCAAGCCTTGGGATGTAAACGAGCTCAAGGAGCTGATCACCAGGGGGACGAGCAGCTTCCACGAGAAGTCTTTGCAGTCCAGGCTCCAACAGGCGGCCGTGGGGCAGACCAGGACGTTCGAGGAGCAGAAGCGCCGCTTGCAGGAGGCGGTCTTGCGGAGCGAGACCTTCCTCGCCGAGATCTTGCTTAACGCGCTCGATTTACGCCACCACGAGACGCGCGCTCATTGCCGGCGCGTCGCCACCTACGCCCGCATGCTGGCGGAGGCCATGGACGTGAGCGGCGTCACGCTCCAATCGATCTACCAGGGCGCGCTCTTGCACGACATCGGCAAGATCGGAGTGCCGGACAGGATCTTGTTGAAGCCGGGGCCGCTCGACGCCGAGGAGTGGGAGATCATGCGCCAGCACTCGAGCTCAGGCGCGCGCTTGCTCGACGGTTTCGAGTCTCTGCGCGGCGCCCGCGAGATCGTGCTGCAACACCACGAGCGCTGGGATGGCACAGGCTACCCGGCCGCGATCGCGGGCAAGGATATCTGCATCGGCGCGCGTATCTTCGCCGTGGTTGATGCGCTCGACGCCATGTTGTCGCGCCGCCCCTATCGTGAGCCGATGTCGATGGCGGCCGCCAAGAAGCAGCTCACCTTGAACGCCGGCACGCAGTTCGATGCCGAGGCCGTGGCGGCGTTCCTCGAGATACCCGACGAAAAATGGCTCGAGGTTCGTCAGCAATTCGCCGACGACGAGACCGGAGAGGACGCCGCCATCGAGGCGGCCTGAGGTGTGCGAGGGCGAGCGCGCATGCGACCTTCGATCCTGTTCGCGGTGCTTATCTCAAAAGCCTCGCCGCTCGGCGCGGCCGAGCTTTCGTTGGATGTCGGCAGTGCGGCCTACGTAATAGACGGTGGCGGCGGCGTCGACCTCGACCTTTCGGTCACCTGCATCGCCGCGGTCGAGGAGGTCACGGAGGACGCGCGGCGTGACGCGCAGCGCTACCTCGTCTCGCGCGACGGCGGCGCCTCGTTCGCGTACTTTGCAGACGAGCGCTGGATAACCGGGGCCACGAGTGAGCAGGCCATGGATCTTACGCGGGTCTCCGAGGGCCTTGCGAGGATCGCGCCGGCCTCAGACGTGATCCTCAGGATCTTGAGCCTGCCCGGGGAGCCGACCCCGGCCGTCGCGACCATCGTGATCACGCCTTGCGCCTGCGGCGACGGGACGATCGACTCGACCGCGGGCGAGACGTGCGACGACGGCAACGCCACGAGCGGCGACGGCTGCGACGCTTCGTGTCGGGTCGAGCCTGGATACGCTTGCACGAAGAGCCCGAGCGTGTGCAGCCCCGTCTGTGGCAACGGCGTCATCAACGCGGGCGAGGCTTGCGACGACGGCAACCTCGCGAACACGGACGGCTGCTCCGCCGTGTGCACGGTGGAGCCTGGCTATGCCTGTGTCGGCGACCCGAGCGTCTGCCTGCCGACCTGCGGTAACGGCGTCCTCGATCCAGGCGAGGACTGCGACAGCGGTATCGAAGGCGGGGTCGACGGCTGCACGAGCTATTGCCGAGTCTATGCCGATCACGTGTGCAACGAAGATCGCTCGGCCT
>CAYXQW010000350.1:0-1594 GCA_964466695.1 uncultured Bdellovibrionales bacterium | reverse complement strand
CGAAAACACCCTCGCGGGCGACGGCTGTAGCCCCGATTGCCGGCGCGAGCCCGGCTTCTCCTGCCTGGGTGAGCCCTCCTGTTGCCTGCAAAGCTGCGGCGACGGCGTGCTCGATCCCGGCGAAGAATGCGACGATGGCAATCTGCGCGGCGACGATGGTTGTTCACCGAGCTGCGCCGTGGAGCCGGGGGCGGCCTGCTTCCGCGAGCCCTCCTTGTGCCAGATGACCTGCGGCAACGGGCGCGCGGACTTCGGCGAGCAGTGCGACGACGGCGACCTCGTCGCGGGCGACGGCTGTAGTCCATCTTGCGTCATCGAGCGCGACTTCTCCTGTAGCGGCGAGCCTTCGCTGTGCGCGCCGCGCTGCGGTAACGGGATCGTGGCCAGCGCCGAGCAGTGCGACGACGGGAACAACCTCGCGAGCGACGGCTGCTCGCAAAGCTGCGTCGTGGAGCCGGGTTATACCTGCACGGGCGAGCCCTCGGTATGCTCGCCGCTCTGCGGCAACGGCGAGCTCGAGTTGGGTGAGCTCTGCGACGACGGTAACCTCGTCTCGGGCGACGGTTGCTCGCCTAATTGTCGCACCGAATTCGACTATCGCTGCCTCGGATCTCCTTCGGACTGCATAAGCTTCTGCGGCGACGGTTGGCTCGCGCTCGCCGAGGAGTGCGACGACGGCAACGCCGAGAGCGGGGATGGCTGCGGGCCCGATTGTCTCATCGAAGAGGGCTTCATCTGCGGGCGTCAAAGCCCGAGCGTCTGCAAGATCTCGTGTGACGCTTCGACCTGCGAGGCGCCGTGGCCCACACCGCCGCCGCGTTATCTCGACGGGGAGGCGCGCGGCGGGGCCTTGCACTGCAACGCTACCGTGGCGCCGCCGCCGCTCTTTTGGTTGTTGCTCGCGCTGCTCTGGCTCTTGCGGCGGCGCGCGCGGCGCATCTTCTTCGCGCTCGCCATCATCGCCTCTTGGCCCGCGGGCGTCTTGGCTCAGGGCCTCGTCGTGCAGCGGGCGACACCCGCGGTGCACCCGGGCGACCTCATGCTCACGAAGGTCTCGTCACGCGCGCGACCCACGCCAGCGCTCGCCCTTACGACCATGTTCACGGAAAACCCGGTGGTGCTGATGGATGGTGAGGCGCGGCATGCGGTGGTCGCGCGGCGCACGGAGCTCGTGCTCGCGGCGATGGCGCCGCTCTTTGGTGATGCGAGCGCGGAGATCTCCATACCCTTCGTCGTACGCCAGCAGGAGGACGCCGCGTGGGACGGCGCCGGTTTCTTGGCCGATCCTCGCTCGCACAGCGCCATGGGCTCGCCCTCGCTCGCCTTGACGCTGCCCTTTTTGCGCTTCGCCGAGTCGCGTTGTGCCGTGGCCCTCGCGCCTTCGCTCGGGGTTATCATGGCCGCGGACACGCTCGGCGAGTCGGCGTTTATGGCGGGGGCGAAGGTACGCGCGAGCTGCGTGCTTGGTCGCTGGACCACCACCGCGGGCCTCGGGGCCGACTACCTCACCGAGAGAGCGCAGGGCGCGCGCGAGGATCTCACCGCGTCCTTCGAGCTCGGTCTGGGTATGGCGCTCGGCGCGCGCGGCCCTAGG
>CAYXQW010000349.1:0-3708 GCA_964466695.1 uncultured Bdellovibrionales bacterium | reverse complement strand
AAGACTGCGGTGCCATGGTGTGCCGTCGATTGCTCAAGCGATGGCTGCCTCCCGTTGGAATCGGGCTCCGACATGTTCTCCACCACCACGTCATCGAACTCCCCAGTACCGGGATCGTACCCTCTCTCCAACAGCCCGATGGTCACGGTTTCCATCTCGAGCGTGTCACGCAGACCCTCGATGAGCTCCAAGGCCGTGAAGTAGTGAGTATCGTAGAACGCGGCACTCTCGGGAGGATCGAACTCGGTGAGATCTGGGGCAACCGGACACCTCCCGACAGGCTGCCCGCGCGACGAACCAAGGTAGTTATAGGAGATATGCAGAATGTCCGGGTGGGCGCGGAGCTGTTCTTTGAAGCCGTCGAGCGCGGCACGATCAGCGGCGTTGACTCGCAGTTGGTACAGCCGCAAATAGGGGATTTCACCTATCACGGACACCCCAGGCGCTTCGCCCATCGCGGACACAAACGCGTCGCGCTCTATGTGTGGTTGGGTCTGGACGATCAGATGGTCTCGAGGAAAGCGCAGCGGAGGAAAGTCTCCCCCTTGCTCCTCCGTGATAAGGTTGGCTGGGTCGTGGGGTGCAGAATAGATCCCTTGGCGCCGCCGTGACTCAGAGGGCTTGTCTCCAGATGCGCAGGCGGCAACCCCTATGAGGGCCAGCCCGAAGACCCATACGCTCGAAGCCATGCGCTTCTCCTCCTTATCGTTCGGCAAAAGCATCGCAAGGATGCGCGCGTACAACTTGAGCGGGGCCTGAGAGTTTCCTGAGGCCCACCTGAAATCGTCCGGGCAGATACTCCAGCAGTTTCGGCTATGCCAGTGGCAGCTCAGCGCCTGGTGATGCGGCTCTGGAGCTGCACGTCGTGGCTCTCGCCGCCCTCGAGGCTAAAGCTCGTCACCACGCTCACGCTCTTCGGATCGCCGCCCGAGACGGTCCAGGCGACCGTGAAGTAAGACGGGGTCGCGCCCGCGCTGCCGAAGCGGTCGAAGGTCTCGCTGCCGCTCGCGATGCTGTCGAAGGGCTGCACCTCGAGGTCTTCGAGCTTGCCGCTCGCGAGGTTGGTGGCGATCGAGATCTCGTTGGCGAGCTTGACACCCTTGACGGCTGTGAGCTGCATGGCGACGAGCCCGAGCAGCCCGATCATGAAGACCCCGAGCGCGAGCATGAGCTCGATGAGGGTGAAGCCTTGCTGCCGCGCTCGTGATCTTGCGCACATGTCTTTGATTATAGCACACTCCCGCGCGGATTTAAGGCAGCGCCGCGATCGCGGCCTCCACGTCTTGTGAGATGATGCCCCCGGTCGCAGGATCGATACAGACGTACATGCGGCGCATGCTGTGAGGCTGCCCGGGCAAGGCGTTGAAGTCCGTTATCCAAAAGCACATCAACCTGTCGCCGCGCTGATCGTCGTACTCGAGCTCGGAGAGCTCATCGTCGCGCTGTTGCTCGTCGCGCTGCTCATCTTCCTGCTCGCGCCGCTCTTCCTCGCGCCGTTCGCGTTCGCGCTCATGCTCTCGCAGCTCATCGAAGAGGCGATTCTCGAGGTACCAGGCGGCGACGAGCTCCTCGGCATCGCCGCGCGCGAGCGGCTGCTCCTCATCATCCAGGTCAGCGAGCAAGATCGAGCTCGGTCGCCGCGCGGCCGCGCGCGCCCAGTGCATAAGATCGGCCTTGGTCGGGGTGTGCTCGTTGCGTACCGCGCGGGCGAGCCCGCTCGTCGAGGCGCGGAGCTTTTTATAGATCGTGGAGAGCTCCGCCTGGCTCAAGCCACGCAGCGCCGCCAAGGTACCGAGCATGGCTATCCCCGAGCGGTAGAGCGGCCCGAGCAGCTCGAGACGGATACCTTGCTCGCCGTCCTTGCCCGGACCTACCTGCAAGAGCTCCATCCGCATCAGCAAGGCGAGCAGCTTGCCGCGCCGCATGCCGAGCGCCTCGGCGAGGGCCGCGCGGTCCAAAGGCAAGGCGCCGGCCTGCACCAGGCTCAGAGGATCGCCGATGCCGAGGCGCAAAAGCTTGCCCGCGAGCTCCTCCCCCAAGGCCCCCGAAAGCAGCGCCGAGCGTTGCAAGGGGCTGAGATCGGCGAGCGAGCGCTCGACGAGGCGCGGGGCCCGAAGCCCCGCCGCGCCCACGCTCTCGCGCCTCTCGCCGAGCAGCTCCGCCAAGATCGCGAGCTCGCCCTTCGGCGCCGCCACGCCCGCGCGATCGCGCAGCACGGCGCCGGGGGGTTGCAAGACCTTCTGGACGAACTGCGTCCAGCGCAACGCTTGCTGCGGCAGGACCTCGCTGCCGGCCTGCGTGCGCGCGGCCTCAGGGGTGGCGACCTGCACCGTGGCGCGCGCCGTCTGGTTGCCGTAGGCGTTGGCGAGCCGCGCGGCGAGCGACTGCAAGACCTCGGGACCCACCGTGGCCGCCGCTACCGCCTGCGCCAAGGCCGGCGGGAGCTGCCCGCGGAGCTGCGTGGCGAGGTGCCTGCCGATCGCCTGCTGCATCTCGTGGCTCACGAGGCGCATGTCGAGCTTGGCGAGCTCGAGCACCCGGGTCTTGTCCTTGGCGATGGAGCGCAAGAGGTCGCGCACCTCGCTGTCGGACATACCGCGCGCCCCACCCAGCGACTGGTAGAGCTCGATACGGCCACTCTTGTTGTCGACGATGTTCGCCATGACTCGGACACCCTCCCTGCCTGTCTACCGCGATACGGGCAAATAGGCGATCGTTTCGAGATCTTCGCATGGCGCGGCACATGCGTTAAAGCTCGTCGGATGAACATCCTCTTCTCCTGGCTCTTGCTCTCGCTCGCGGTCTGGCTTTCGTCCCTGATCTTGCCCGGCTTTCGCGTCCGCGGCTTCGGCGGAGCGCTCTTGGTCGGCGCCATCTTCGGTGTCTTGAATTGGTTGCTCGGCCATGTCCTGTTCGTGATGATAGGCCTCGGCACCTTGGGCCTCGGCTTCCTCCTCGCCTTCCTTACGCGATGGCTCGTAGACGCCATCTTGCTCAAGCTCACCGCGGTCTTCACCCTCAGGCTCGAGATAAGGAGCTTCGGCTGGGCCCTTTTGGCCGCCCTGCTCATGAGCCTCGTCGGCACCGCTAGCGAGTACGCCCTGTACAAGGCGCGGCCGGCCATGACACCCGCCCTCAAAGACTCGCCGCGCGAGTTTCGCCTGTAGGATTTCGACCACCTTGTTGCTAATCGAGCCGCCGTGCGTTACCGTTCTACGCCTCAAAGGTGCCACTTCAGGAGTCATACGCCCGTGCGATTTTTCTCTGCTGTGTTTGACCACGATAGATGGCGAGCGTCTTTAGGCTTGGCGTTGGTAGCCTTGATCTTGACCGCCTGCGGCGCGGAGACGATCGTTCATGGCGTCAGCGAGCGCGAGGCCAATTACATCATCGAGGTGCTCGCGGACAAAGGCGTCACCGCCAATAAGGTCGCCAACACCTCCGGGCGCGAGGTGACCTACGATCTGTCGGTGTCCGCGGGCCGCCGCATCGACGCCATCAAGGCGCTCAACAAGCACGAGCTGCCGCGGCGCAAGTCTCAAGGTTACACCGACGTGTTTTCGGATAGCGGCCTCATCCCCACCTCCTCGGAGGAGAAGGCGAAGAAGCTCGCGGCGCTCGAGGGCGAGATCGAGCGCCAGCTCAAGGTCATCGACGGAGTGCTCGACGTCGAGGTGCAGATCGTAACACCCGACGAGAGCGCGCTGC
>CAYXQW010000348.1:1244-3721 GCA_964466695.1 uncultured Bdellovibrionales bacterium | reverse complement strand
CCTCGTTCTCCCATGCGAGCAGGACGTCGCCAATGCCGCGGTCGGCGAACGTTATGGTCGCGCCGCGCGCGCCCGAGTCGAGCACCGGCACGTTCTTAAAGAGCCTCCGCATGAAGGCCTCGGTGCGACCGCGATCGTCTTGATTGGTCGCGAGCGCGTAAGACCAGGCGGCGAGGTAGTTTAAGCGCGCGCCCCCCGAGGTCTTGGGGTTCGGGGTGATCACCTTGACGTCTTGGCGCACGAGATCTCCCCAATCTCTGATGCCCTTGGGGTTACCCGCGCGCACGAGGAAGACGATCGTCGAGGTGTAAGGTGAGGAGGCGTGCGGCAGGCGCCGCTCCCACTTCGCGTCGATGAGGCCCCGCTTGGCGATGGCGTCGATGTCGAAGCCGATGGCCAGGGTGACGACGTCGGCCTCGAGGCCGTCGATGACCGAGCGGGCTTGCTTCGACGAGCCGCCGTGCGACTGGCGTATGGTGACCTTCTGCCCCGTCTTTCGTTGCCAGAAGGTGGAGAAGGCGCGGTTGACCTCGTCGTAGAGCTCGCGCGTCGGGTCGTAGGAGACATTGAGCAGCGTGACGGGCGGCGTGTCCGCGCGCGCCGCGCCGGCGCCAAAGATGAGCAAGAGATATGCTAGCAGCGATGTTTTTTTCATGAGCACGAGCCTCTTTTCTCGCTGGGTAATGCCACGTTTTGCGGGCAGGATTCAAAGGTCGCGCATGGGCAAGTACGGACGATGGTCTCTTGGTCCGGGGTTTACACCGATTCTGTTGAACTACAGATCCTGCGGCAACGGCGTATCGAAGTACCGAAATACATACTCGATCGCGGTTCTGCGCACCGCTGCCGCTTCGGCCGCGCTCGGTGAAAACGACAGCAGATTGAGATTGCCGGTGTCGAGGGCGATGCTTCGGTATTTGTTGTCGTAGCTTCGCGACGACAGCGCTTCGCCGGTGCCGAACATGACGCCGCCCGGGAAGCGTTGGAAGTAGTCGGTGATCTGGGTCACCGACGCGGGTTGCTCTTGAGCGCTGCTGTCGAGTCGTAGGGACAGCGTCTCTTTGCGCCCGGCTTCGCGATCGAACACGTGGGATGGGATGTTGTTGAAGATGCCGCCGTCCACCCACACCCCGACGAGCGGATGACGCTCCACCGTGTTGGACACCGGATCACGCTCACGAACCGACTCGCCTCTGGCAATCACCCCGGGCAGACCCGGATCGTCTTCACGCACAATCAGCGGCTTGAAAATGCAGTACGGCAGGCTCATCGACAGACGCACGGCGTCGACGACATAGAAGCGCGGCGTGGTAGCGCCGGAGAACACGTGGCTCCGAAGGTTCTCCAGGTTCGATCCGGTCACGGCGAACTTGATTCGAAACTCACGCTCGAACGCCTCAAAGGTCATGTTGTCATCGCGATAACGGGTGAGCGTGGTGTCGGTGCCCGCCTCGACGACGGCCTTGAGCGCGGCAAAGCAGGCGACAACGTCGCCGCCCGCAGCGGCCAGGTAGCGCTCGTAGCTCGCGGGCTCGTTGACGCGCAGGCGAGCCACCGCGAGCCATCGGCGAAAGAAATTGTAGATCTCTTCGCCGGTCATGATGCCAAAGTCTTCGGTGAAGGCCGTGGCGGTGGCTTGTGGATCTCGGGCTAGAAGCACCTGTAACGTCGCGTCGTCGACCAGCGCACGGATCACCGTCATGAAGAGGGCGATTTGAGCAAACAGCGCCGTGATCTGCTGCCTGTGAATCCGCAGCCTCAGCAAACGTATCGAGATCACGCTGATCTGAACCAAGTGTCCCCACACGGTCGACGGAATCGCCATGAGGATCTCCGAAACAGCCATGATCGCGCCCATGGCGTCCGTCGTCCCGAGGCGGGCCAAGTGCCCGGTCATTTCTTGGATCCGACGCGCTGCTTCGAACGCATCGCTGCTCGAGAGCAACGACGACAACAGGTCGTTTACCTCCTCCAAATGACGAATGAGCTCACGAACCCGCGCGTGCCTCGCGATGTATCGGGCGATACGCACGGGGTCCGCATCGCGTAGCAACGCGATGACCTCTTGAACAAGCAGCCCAAGCTCAGCCGCCTCGGGATCATGGCGTCGCTGGGTCTGAAACCCGCCTATTCGAAACACCCGGCCCGGGTTGGGTCCATCGAAGAACCGATTGAAGTCCTCGAGCTCGGTGATGGTCTTGAGCTCCAAAGGCGAGAATCCACACGCGAGAAACAGGCTGGTGATGGCGCCCGCCGAGGCCCCGGAGACGCCCTCGATGTTCGTGAGTCGATAGCCTGAGTTGCGAATGACATTCAGCGATGAATGCCCGAGCGATTCGAGGGCCCCCACGTAAGCGTTGCCCTTACCTCCACCGCCTTCGAGGGCAAGGTATTTGATCTCGGACGGCGTAAGTCGCGAGGGATAGTTCGACATGACCGTCAGCTATCGGATGGCGGGTTGAGCTCATCGTTGGTCG
>CAYXQW010000348.1:0-1220 GCA_964466695.1 uncultured Bdellovibrionales bacterium | reverse complement strand
TGCAACAGGAAGTCCGGCTGCAAATAGACGAGTGACGTCGGGACAACGACGTTCCAAGGATCGCTCTCGGGTGTGGCGCCTTCGAGATCGTCTCGCTGATCGCGAAGCTCTTCGTACAACGCCAAATAGAGCGGGTCATCGACGCGGGGGGCTTCGCCGCCATTCCAGATCCGGCCCGACTGCATGTAGTACAGCACCGCTTCGTTGTAGATAGGATGCGCGGGCACAAGCACCCTCGCCGCTCCCGCTTTCAAGAACTGATCAAAAAGCGGATCGACATCGGAGCCGCCAAGCACACTCGCCCATCCCGACTTGCGACCCCAGAAGTAGGGGTAGAGCAGATAGGTCATCTGCTCCCACTCGAAGGCCTGCTCGAAAAACTGAATGTACTTCGCCTCCTCGAGCGACTCGGGGATGTTGATCTCGGGTGGCGTGCCCCGCATGGCGTCGAAGCTTCCAAAGTACTGGTTCGACAGAATCGTGATGCAGCTCTTTTTGAGCTCGTTGTGTTCAAGCTCTCGGTTGAACCGCGGATTTCTTCCCGCCATCACAAGGCCTGGCAGCCCGCTTGGCATGCTCGGACTTTCGCGCTGTGCTGCCAACGCTCGGTATGCAGCCACAATCTTTTCGTAGGTGCTGATCTGCCACTCTTCGAAATGTCGCGGGGTGCGCTCGCAGTGAACCTCGATGGTCGCCGCATAGGCCGCGACGTTGAGGGCGTGGACCGCCACCGGCACGCTCGTGTCCTCGTCATTCAGCGAGCCGTCGGCGTTGCCGTTGCCGACGATGATGGTCAAGTCGATATCACCGCTCGCGGACCAAACCGAGGACTGCGTTCGCCCCGTCCAGTATTTCGCGACGTAGCCCCGGGGGACGTTGAGCTCATGACTTGCATCGCCGCGAGCGGTCCCTGAAGGAGTATCGCCCGACGCGAGAGAGGCCGTCACCGTTGCGTACTGCGCCGGAGGCGGGGCCACTCCCTGCACGGCATAGCGCTGAACGTATTGGTGATAGTTCCAGTCTTGAATATCCCTGTGCGTTACGGCGCCAAGAGGTATCAACGGCAGCGTATCACTCTCGGCCTGGGCTGCCTCGTTACTCGAAAAGCGCAAGAAGGCCGCCGGCTCTGGAATAACAAACTCGAACATCAGACGGCGTCCATAGTTATGGACTTGGGCCGAGTAGTGCTTGTCGACCCACCGGTAGATTCCGGCGATATT
>CAYXQW010000347.1:0-3752 GCA_964466695.1 uncultured Bdellovibrionales bacterium | reverse complement strand
CGGTGCTTCGCGCGCCACATGCCGAGCAGGGTCTCGGCGAGCACGCCGGCCACCTCGTCGATGCGACGCTGCACGTCGGCGCGTCGTTCCTCGCGCTCGGTGTTCGCGGCAACGTCTTCGGGCTGCGGGGCCTGGTCCATGCAGCCACCACTCAGGCTCGCTTCGCCGCTACAGTCCAGCGGGAGCCGGGACGGCTCGCTTGCGCTCAACGTGTCCCGCGGGCACCCGATCCCGAGGCGGCGGACTCACGATGGGACAGTGCGAAGCGGCGAACCTGTCCCAGCGCTCTCGGCGCAAGTTCTCGGAGTCGCAACGCGAGCGCCTGCGTGGGTCAGTGCGAAGGTATGAATCTGTCCCAAATGCGTTTACCGAGAGCGTTCGCAAAGGGCTACGCATGCGGAGCCAAGTAGACCCGTCCACCACATTCGGTGGGCTTGCCGTTTAACCGAAGCCCCGAGGCAACCCCTCGGGGCTTTTGCGTTTCTGGGCCAGTGTTCGCGGGTATTTGCGCGCTCGCGGTCATCGCCGCCCTTCTCCACGACCATCGCCAGAGATCACCAGCGCCGTCCGTGCCGGCCTCCTCTCGGCCGAGAGCGCTCTCTGCGGGCCTCGCCGGGGAGAGAGCGCCAGAGAGCGGTTCACAGGTAGAGAGCGAGGTTTACAGGCGGCTCTCGTCGACGGCCGCTGCGGGCCGGCTTGCTGTTGACCAGGCGTTGCGACCCTATCGCATTCACGACTGCCCCGCTGCGGGACGACATGGCTCCAAGCGCAATATGCGCATTGTAAATGCCATATAAATGACATATACGACATGCATCCCAGAGATCACTGATTGAGAGAGGGAGACCGTAGCACCATGACCAAGCTGGCCGAGCGACGTGAGGACGCGTTGTTCAAGCGAGTCGCCGAGATCATCGAGGCCGCCCGCGGTCACGTCGCGCGCACCGTCAACTCGGCAATGGTCCACGCCTACTGGCTCATCGGCAGAGAGATCGTCGAGGTCGAGCAGGACGGCAAGGAGCGAGCGGGCTATGGCGAGGAGCTCATGAACCGCCTCGCCGAGCGTCTGACCACGCGGTACGGGAAGGGCTTCGGGCCCCGCACCCTGCGCCGGGTACGTCTGTTCTACCTCACCTTTCCCAAGGGCTCCGCGCTGCTCTCCGATCCAGGCGCCGCAGAGAAATGGACAGCACCTGTGTCCAAATCGAGCGTACCGGAGATTCGGACAGCATTGCTGTCCAAATCCGCCACCATTGAGAGCGCGATCTTCCCGCCCCACCTTGGCTGGACCCACTACCTCGTCCTCATGCGCGTCGAGAACCCTACCGCCCGCGCCTTCTACGAGATCGAGGCTGCCCGCGAAGGATGGGTCAGCCGCGAGCTCGAGCGGCAGGTAGCCTCGCTCCTCTTCGAGCGTCTCGCAAAAAGCCGCGACAAGGACAAGGTCCTCGCTCTCGCCAAAAAGGGCCACGAGGTGGTTGTCCCGCGTGACGTCATCAAGGACCCCTTCGTCCTCGAGTTCCTGGATCTGCCTGAGCGCCATACTTGGCTCGAGCGTGATCTCGAGCAGGCCATCATCGACCGCCTCGAGGATTTCCTCCTGGAGTTCGGCAAGGGCTTCTGCTTCGTCGCGCGCCAGAAGCGCCTCAGCCTCGACGGCGACCACTTCTACGTAGACCTCGTCTTCTACAACCGGCTGCTGCGTTGCTTCGTGCTCGTCGACTTGAAGCTCGGCAAGCTCACGCACCAGGACCTCGGCCAGATGATGATGTATGTGAACTGGTTCGACCGATTCCAACGCGCCGAGCACGAGCAATCTACCGTTGGCATCATCCTCTGTTCAGAGAAGAACGATGCGGCCGTCAGGATCACCCTGCCCGAGAACAACAAGCAGATCCTCGCAGCGCGCTACCAACACTACCTGCCGACCGAGGAGGAGCTGCGAGCCGAGGTGACCCGCACGCGCGAGGCGGTTGAGCACCAAATCCTCCTCGAAGCTGACGGCGCGCGTCCCAGTCCACCACCCGAGCGCCGTGCCCGTTCAACGAAGGGCAAGGGCAGAGGCAAGTGATGGGTCTGAGGGGCAAGATCCCATTGGGGATGTCTTCGGTGCTCTTGTTGTTCGTGTTCGTGGCAGGAGCGCTGCGAGTGTCGGGAGGAATGGGCGCGCAGGTCGTGGTGCAGGCGGCGGCTGTTCTCGTCTATATGGCCTGGCTCGTCGCGGAGTCCCTCCTCGTGTCGGTGCGCGAGACTTCGCTCCCTGACGCCAGCGACGACAAGGGGAGCTGCGAGCTGTACGCCCTTGCCCAGGGCGCAACCGTCGCCCTGGCGCTCCTGCTTCCCGGAACAGGCGATTGCGACAGTGCGTGCGCGATCGGGCTGACGCTGCTCGTAGCCGGTTGCGGGTTTCGACTCAGTGCCATTGTGACGCTTGGTCGCTTCTATTCACGCCGCGTGCGACTGATCGAGGGTCATCGTGTGGTGAGCACGGGGCCGTATCGAGTCGTACGGCATCCCGCCTATCTCGGCACTCTGGCAGGGCATCTGGGCTTCGCTCTCGTGTTCGGTCACTGGATCCCCTTGGTAGCCTGGGCCGGGTTGTTCGTGCCGATGGTCGTCCACCGAATCCTCATCGAGGAGCCTGTTCTGTTCGAGCTGGCTGGGTACGGCGAGTACGCCAACGGCAGAAAGCGGCTAGTGCCGTTGCTGTGGTGAGCATGAAGACAACGCGCAAGATCCGAGGGCCAGAGGAGGTCGCGGGGAAGACGGAAGCCCACAAGTGGGAGTTCAAGGCCCGCTTTCGCCGGCGTGCGTTCGGCTGGAAGTCCCAGCCGGCCATCCAGCGCGTGAAAGAGGCTGTCGCCGAGATCAAGAAGGCCGTACGCAAGGATGCCGTGCTCGGTGCCGAGGGTGCGGTTTCGTTCATCGAGCGGATCTCGCCCGCACTCGAGGAGGTCGACAGCTCCTCTGGCGCGATCGGCACCGCAGTGAACAACGCCATCGCCGCACTCGTGCCGGTGATTGCGGACGCGCCGGCCGACGAGAAGACCCGTGCCGCCTGGCTCGAGCGGCTCTTCGAAGCTCACAGCGAGGACCAGATCCCCTACATCGAGAGCCTGGCCGACTACTGGGGGGAGCTCTGTGCGTCAAAGGAAGTCGCGAACGAATGGGCCGACCGGCTCGTGGGCATCACGCGAATGGCGCTCAGCTCTGCGCGGCCACTTCCATGGCACATCGGCGTGCCTCGGCGCGCTCTTTCGGGCCGAGCGGTACGAGGAGATCGTCGATCTCGTTCAGACGGATGTGATCTGGCCCTACAAGCTTTGGGCGGTGAAGGCCCTTGCGGCGCAAGGCAAGAAGGCCGAGGCCATCCGCTACGCGGAGGCGTGCCGCGATCCTTGGGCGAGCCACTGGGACATCGACCAGCTCTGCGAAGAGATGCTGCTCTCCTCCGGGATGGTCGACGAGGCGTATTCTCGCTACGGCCTAACGGCCAATCGGCGTGGCACCTACCTTGCGACCTTCCGCGCCGTCGCCAAGAAGTACCCGCACAAGAGTGCAGCCGACGTCCTTGCCGACCTTGTGAAGACCACGCCCGGTGACGAGGGCAAGTGGTTCGCGGCGGCCAAGGACGCCGGCCTCTACGAAGAGGCGCTGGAGCTTGCCAGTCAGACGCCGTGCGATCCGAAGACGCTGACTCGCGCGGCTCGCGATTTCGCCGCCAAGGAGCCTGTGTTCGCGTTCTGCGCAGG
>CAYXQW010000346.1:0-3758 GCA_964466695.1 uncultured Bdellovibrionales bacterium | reverse complement strand
TGTGGCTCGCCGTGAAGATGAAGGTCGGCGGACGCACGAGCGGCTGCTGCACGAAGTAGAGCTTGGGCTTGCGACCGCTCTGCACGGGGGGCGGGGTGTCAGAGACCACCTCGCGAAAGAAGCGGTTGAGCTCGCCCGTCCCGATGCGGCGGTGACGCTCGCGCTGCACCGCCACGATCGCCGGCAACAAGCGCCCCACGCCCTTGCCGCTCTTCGCCGAGAGCCGCAAGAGCGGGGCGAACCTGGCGAACGAGAGCTGGCGAAGAACCGCCTCGCAGTAGGCCTTGCCCGCCTCGACGTCGCCTTGCAGATCCCACTTGTTGGCCACCAAAACGAGGCCCTTGCCGCGCTCGAGCGCGAGCGAGGCGATGCGAGCGTCTTGATCCGAGGGCGGCTCGTGCGCATCGAGCACCAAGACCGCGACGTCGGCCCGGTCGAGCCCGCGCATGGCCATCATCACCGAGAAGCGCTCGAGCCGCTCGACCACCGCGCGCTTGCGCCTCATGCCCGCCGTGTCGGTGAACACGAAGGTGTGCTCGCCCTGCTCGAGCGTGCTGTCGATGGCGTCCCTGGTCGTGCCGGGGACCGGGCCGCACAGGTGACGGTCCTCGCCGAGCAGGCGGTTTACGAGCGAGCTCTTGCCGGCGTTGGGCCGCCCGACCACGGCGACGCGGATCTGACCCCCTTGCCACTCGATGCGCGTCGGCGGACCGTCCTCGGCCAGCATCTCGTCGTCCTCGGCCACCGCGAGCGGCCCCTCGCCGCGATCGTGCTCCTCCGCGAGCGGCGGATCGAGGCGCAAGACAATCTCCTCGCAAAGCTCGCCGATACCGCGGTTGTGCTCCGTGGACATGGGGATGATGGGATCGAGGCCGAGCTCGTAGAGCGCGCTCACGTTGAGGTCGTGTCCGATGGTGTCGACCTTGTTCCCGGCCACGATGAAAGGCTTGCCCGCGCGCCGCAACAGCGAGACCACCTCGTGATCGGCGGGTGTAGGACCGCTCATCGCGTCGAGCACGAGCACCACGAGGTCGGCCTCCTCGATCGCGAGCTCGGTCTGCGCGCGCACCCGCGCGAGCAAGGGGTCGCCCTCGCCGAGCTCGATGCCGCCCGTGTCCACCACGCGCACGATGCGACCTTGCATCCGGGACTCGCCGAACAAGCGGTCGCGTGTCACGCCAGGCTGGTCATCGACGATCGCGGTCTTGCGACCGACGAGGCGGTTGAACAACGTCGACTTGCCGACGTTCGGCCGGCCCACGATCGCCACGAGAGGGATGCACGCTACCACGTTTCACCTTCCACGTCCGGGCTGTAGCCGAGCCGCGCCACCGCGCGCTCGCTCGCTGTCCAGTCGGGCTCGACGTGCACCGTGAGCCGTAGATACACCTTGCAGCCGAGGAGCTGCTCGATGCTCTGGCGAGCTTTGGTGCTGATGGCCTGGATCGACCTGCCGCCGCGCCCGACCACGATCCCCTTCTGCGACTCGCGCTCGACATAGATGCGCCCCAAGAGCCGCACGAGCCCCTGCCCATCCTCGCGCCGCTCGTCGGTGAAGCTCTCGATGATCACGGCCGCGGCGTGTGGCACCTCCGCGCGGAGCTGCAACAAGACCTGCTCACGCACGAGCTCGGCGCAGAGCTTGCGCTCGAGCTGATCCGTGTGCTGGTCGGAGGGGAACAGCGGCGGGCCGAGCGGCAACGCGCGCACGAGCTCACAAGAGAGCTCAAAGAGCCCGTCCCCCGCGAGCGCCGAGACAGGAACGACCCCCTGCGGCGCGAGCGCCTCCGCATAGAGCGCCATCCAGGGCAAAAGCGCAGGCTTGTGCTCGACGCGATCGATCTTGTTCAGCGCCACCACCACCTTGCCCGGTTTCTGCTTGATCGCGTCGATGACGTCTTTGTCCGCGGCCGAGAGCGTAACCTCGCCCCGATGCGGCGTCACGACGAGCAAGGTCGTGTCGGCGCCGTCGAGCGCCAGGTTGGCCGCGCGGCGCATCGCCCGGCAGAGCGCGCTGTCGGCCCCGTGGATGCCGGGCGTATCGACCAAGATCAACTGGGCGTCGTCACGGTTCACGATGCCGCAGGCCCGGCCGCGCGTCGTGCCGGGCTTGGGGGTGACGATGGAGATCTTCTCGCCCACCAGGCGATTCACCAGCGTCGACTTGCCGACGTTGGGCCGGCCCACCACCGCCACGAACCCGGCGCGAAAATCAGCTTTGCTCATCATGCTTCTCCGAGCTCCAAAAGGACCTTGGCGGCGGCGTCTTGCTCGGCGTTCTTCTTGCTCGAGCCTTCGCCCGCGCCGAAGATGCGCTCGCCGACTTCGACCCGGCACGCGTAGCTCCGCGCGTGATCCGGCCCCTGTGTCCCCGTTATCTCGTAGCGCGGCGCGGGCAACCCCCGCGCGTGACAGAGCTCTTGCAGGCGGGTCTTGTGATCGAGGCCCGGATCGGCGTGCGCCATGGCCGCGACGAGCCGCACCCCGAAGACCCGCTCGACCGCCGCAAGCCCAGCGTCCAAGAACACCGCCCCCATGAGCGCCTCGAAGGCGTCGGCCAAGAGCGAGTCGGCGCGCCGGCCCGAGAGCTTCTCCCCGCGCCCCACGCACAGAAACTCATCCAGACGAAGCTCGCGCGCCAAGACCGCCAGCGACCGCGCACACACGACAGCGGCGCGGCGGCGGCTGAGCTCGCCCTCCTCGGCCTGCGGCAACGCCTCGCAGAGGAGGCGCGCCACGAGCAGGCCGAGCACGGCGTCGCCCACGAACTCGAGGCGCTGGTTATTCGCCCCGGCCTCGGGGTGTTCGTTGGCGTAGCTCGGATGCGTGAGCGCCTCGCGCAAGAGCTCCGCGCGCGCGAAGGTGTAGCCGATCACGGCCTCGATCGAGTTTTCAGGCGTAGACACGCGCGGCTCCGTCGAATGAATCTTGCGGGACCTGCCATCACGCGACACCCTCGTCAAGGAGTCCCAAGGCCGGAGCGCGGACAGCAGGCGACTACTTCCTGATGCGCGCCACCATGAGATCGAGGTCTTCCTTGAGGCCTTGCAGGTCCTCCTCGTGCTCGACCTCGTCCTCGAGGATGGAGAGGGCCAGGTTGTAGGTGATCATGTCCTTACCCGCGGTCGCGTCCATCAAGGCCTTGTAGGCCGAGATGGCGCACTGCTCGCCGGCGATGTTTTGATCGAGCAACACCGAGACGTATGGATCCTCGGGGGCTTCATACTTGCAGGGGCTCTGCTCGAGCCAGCCTGTCGGTGTCGTGATCGGAGTGCCGCCTAGCTGGATAATACGCAGGGACAAGAGCTCGGCGTGGGCCAGCTCCTCGGTGGCGTGCAAGGTGAGCTCGGCCGCGACGGCGTCCTTCATCGGACCTTTGATCAGCTTCGCCCCGAGCCAATACTGATAATAGGCGAGCCACTCGCTCGCGTAAGCTTCGTTGAGGAGCTTTATGAGCTTTTCGACGTCCATCCCCACGATCTCGCGGCCTCTCGTTCCCATGGCTTTTCTCCTCTTTCAAAAAGCCCGCGCGGCGGCGCGGGGCTCGTGTTTTTCGCTTCATAGCCTCGAAGCGCCGAGACCGCGAGCCCTCGCGGCACCGCGAGGCACGATTCCGAGGGACGCGGCCGATCGTGCTCGTGGCCAAGCCTACAAATGACCGCTACCCAGCGCGGGTCAAATATGCGAGGTTGGCGCCGCAGTCACAGCGTGGATCACCCGGGTGGATCGTCGCGAGGCGAGGCAGACCGTCGCCGAGG
>CAYXQW010000345.1:0-3770 GCA_964466695.1 uncultured Bdellovibrionales bacterium | reverse complement strand
TGTGGTTCTTTGCGGGCGTCGGCCTCGTAAACCCCTCGACCTACGCGCGACTGCGGCGTTACTGGGTCGTCATCGCGTTCGTGGTGGCCGCGATCCTGACGCCGCCGGATCCTTTATCTCAATGCACGATGGCGATACCGCTCTTGCTCTTCTACGAGCTCGGGGTGCTCGGCGCGCGGTTTTTCCACAAGCGGCGAGGGGCTCTAACCTAGCCCGGCCAAAAGCTCGGCCAAGAGCTGGTGGTCGCTATAATTTTTGGCCAGGATCGCGTTTGCTGGACAGGCCGCGGCGCAGGCGCCGCAGCCGCGACAGAGCACGTCGTTGATCTCGGCGACGCGCCGCGTGTCGTCGAAGCGGATGGCGCCGTAAGGGCAGACGAGCACGCACGAGCGACAACCGCCGCAGCGTTGCTCATCGACCGCCGCCTTCTCCGGGCTTATCGAGAGCTGTCGGCCGGGGAGGAGCGCCGACAAGACGGCGCCCGCGGCGGCGGCCCCGCTCGAGGCGGCCTCGGCGGCGTCGCTCGGTCGCTCGGCCCCGCCGGCGACGAACACCCCCTCGGTGCGGGTGGCGAAGGGTCGAAGGCGCGGGTGGTCCTTGTGCACGAAGCCTTGCTCGTCGAGGCTCAGCCGGAGGAGCTGCGCCGCAGGTACGAGCGCCGGCGCGCCGACGAGCGGCGGGGCGTAGATCACGAGGTCGGCCACCAGGGTCTCCTCCTCGCCGCCCATCGTGTAGCGCACCGCCGCGCCCTCGGCGCTCTGCGTAAGCTCGTCGATGGTGTCGCCGGGGGCGAGCCAGATCTGACGCACGCGGGCCTTATGCACCACCTCGTCGTAGAGCTCGCGATAGCCCTTGCCGCCGACCGAGCGCTCCCACAAGAGCTCGACGATCTCGCACTCCTCGAGCTTCGCGCGCAGCGAGTGGATGTTCTTGGCGATGGCGAGGCAGCAGATCCTCGAGCAGCTCGACGACGGCCCGTGCCCGTCCTCATCGAGGCAATGCACGAAGGCCACGCGCCGTAGCGGCGCGGCCCCGGGCAAGACCGGCTCGCCCGCCGTCGGCCCCGAGCTGTTTTGCAGCCGCTCGAGGGCCATCACCGGCAAGACGCGCGTAAGCTTTGAGAGCGGCGCGAGGGCGAGCTCTTCGCACCCCGAGGCGACCAACACGGCCCCGATCGTGTGCGTGCTCTCGGTCGGCGCGGCCGTAAGATCGATGTTGCCAAACGGGCACGCCGCCGTGCAGTCGCGGCAGTCATTCCCCGAGGTGCGCAGGCAATTATCGGCGTCGATCGAGGGCACGTTTGGCAGCGCGCCCTCGTAGGGGATGTAGATGGCCTTGCGCTTGGTAAGACCGAAGTCGCATTCGCTTCCGACCTCCACGGGGCACGCGGCGACGCAGCTCTTGCAGCCATAGCAGCCCTCGGGGTTTACGTGCGCCGCGCTCGTCGCCACCCGCGCGGTGAAGTTGCCGAGAAACCCCGTCACCTCGCGAAGCTCGCTGTTTGTCTTCACGGTGATGTGTGGATCGTGAAGGATCTCATCCATCAAGGGCTCAAGCATGCACGAGGCGCACTCGAAGCTCGGGAACAGCTCGGCGAGGAGCGGGATGCGGCCGCCGATCGCCGCCGAGCGCTCGACGAGCAGCACCTTGCGGTCGGCGCGCGCGAGCAACCGCGCCGCGCTGAGCCCGGCGATGCCGGCGCCGAGGACGAGCACGTCGGCGCTCGCCGGGATCGTGCGGGCCGCGAGCGGCTCCTGGGTCAAGGCGCGGGCGATGGCCGCGCGGATGATGCGCTCGGCTTTCTCTCCCGCCGCGCGCCGGTCGGGCGTGACCGCGGTGCCTTGCTCGCGGATGTTGGCGAGCACGAGCAGGTAGGGGTTTTTCCCTGCGGCTTCGCAAACGGCTTCGAAGTCGGCGCCGTGCTCGCGCAAAGAGCAGCCTCCGATGACCACCGGGGTCGCAGGGTCGCTCGCGAAAAGCTCTCGCAACCACTCCTTCCCCTGCGGCGAGCACGGCTCACCGTAACGCTCGGCCGACTTGACCTCGGGCAAGGCGGAGAGCCGCGCGAGCAGGGCGTCGAGGTCGAGCGCCTCCTTGATGATGGGGCCGCACTCGCACACGATGACCCGCACCTGGCTATGCGTGTTCATGCGAGATCACCTTCGGTAAGCCGCTCGATGCCGCCGCGCTCGCCGCGCCGCGCCGCGCAAAGCAGGTTGTGCTCGGCGTCATAGATCCGAACCTCGAGCGGGAGCTGCCCCGAAAGCGAGTGCGTCGCGCAGCCGAAGCAGGGGTCGTAGGCGCGGAAGGCCATCTCGACACCGTTGAGCAGGCCCTCCGTGATCTCGAGGCCGGGGCCGAGCGCGAGCTGCGCCGCCTTCTTCAAAGACAGCGCGATGGCCCCGTAGTTCTGGGTGGTGCCGACGATGAGGTTCGCGCGTCGCACGAGCCCGCGCTCGCAGGTCTCGTAGTGGTGGATGAGCACGCCGCGCGGCGCCTCGACGACCCCGATGCCCTCGCTCGGGGTCCGCTCGGGCAACGCGCGAACCTCGGGGTCGGTGAGGCGCTCGTCGTGCGCGTAGGCTTGCACGAGCTCGGCGCACTGGAGCAGCTCGATGATGCGCGCCCAGTGGAAGGCGAGCGTCGCGTGCAGCGGCGGGCCGCCGAGGCTCGCGTACATGCGCTGTCGCTCCTCCTCGGCGAGCGGCGTCTGCATGCGCACCGAGGCGTTGAGCATGGCGAGCGGCGCGACGCGATAGATCCCCGACTCTGCCCCGTCGAGCAGCCCCCACCAACCGACCTTCCTGAGGTAGAGGAACTTGAGGTAGCTCCAGGAGACCACCTCCTCGGCCAAGTGCTGCTGGTAGTCGGCCACCGGGAAGGTCAAGACCTCCTCGCCCGTAGGGCTCGTCACGCGCAAGACGCCGTCGTAGTGATCGGGCTCGAGCCGCTCGTTGACGAGCGCCATGTCGTAGGTAGATTGCGCGTAGCCCTCGGAGCGCAAGAGCGAGACGTAGGCGGGGTTTGCGAGCACGATGTCGGCGAAGACCTTCTGGGTGAAGCGCGCGAAGTCCACCATGAAGTCGCCGATCTCGATGAGGCGCGCGCGCATGTCCGCGGTGACGGCCTTCGCCTGGCCGCCAGGCACCATCCCGACGGCGTGGATGCGCCTGCCGCCGAGCATCTCTGCCACCTCGTGGGCTTCTTTGCGCATGCGGATGACCTGCTCGCCGACCGCGCGGCCCACCTTGGCGATGACGCCGATGAGGTTACGCTCCTTCGGGCTGGCGCTCGGCCCCACGATGAAGTCGGGCCCCGCGAGCGCGTAGAAGTGCGTGGTGTGGTCGCCCGCGACGAAGGCGTTGTATTGCAGGCGCCTTATGACCTCGGCCGCCGCGGGGATGCGCATGCCGTAGACGGCCTCGACCGCCTTGGCGCTCGCCGCGTGATGTGCCTCGGGGCAGACGCCGCAGATCCGGCTCGTGATGCGCGGCAGCTCCTCGACCGGGCGACCCTCGACCAGCTTCTCGAAGCCGCGCAGCTCGGGGATGACGAGGAAGCAGTTACGCACCCGGCCCTCGTCGTCGAGCAAGATGTCGATGCGACCGTGACCCTCGAGGCGCGTGATCGGGTTTATCTGGATGACGCGACTCATGCCGGACCTCGCCCGCCGCCCGACTTGGGCTTGGCCCGGCGGAGCGTCGACACCGCGAGCCCGAAGCGATTGAAAGTGCCGGCCGGGTCGGCGATGGTGTCCATGCAAACGGCGA
>CAYXQW010000344.1:0-3777 GCA_964466695.1 uncultured Bdellovibrionales bacterium | reverse complement strand
GCAGACTTCGTGCTCGTCGGCCGCCTCGCCTGCATCCTCGATCAAGGCGAAGCCGAGGCCGTCAAGTTCTACAAGATCTCCTTCGAGCTCATCAACGCGACGTCGGCCAAGAAGGTCTGGATGGGAGATCACGAGATCAAGAAGGTCTTGCAAAACGTGGACGCGCGCGCGTGCCCCGGCCCGCAGGCCGAGCCGGCCGCAGCCATAAAACCGCGCGCCAAGGCCGCAAAGGGCGGCGCCGAGCAGGCCTTCGTGGATGAGGACGGCTCCAAGATCAAGCTCGCGGTGGTCTCAGGTCCCCCGGCGGTCGTCGGCTGCGCCGACGGTGAGCGCGAGGCCTTCGCCGATCTCGCCACCTTCCCCACCATCGCCGGGTGCCTCGCCACCTGGAACGGCCGCGTCTCGATGCGTAAAGCTCCGATGGGCAAGCCCTGCGGCGACGATCTAGGAGTCTGCGCCGCTCCGGCCGACGCCTGTGCGAGCGGCTGGCACGTCTGCGGCACGAGCGGCAGCCTCGCCGATCTATCGAAGCGCGTAAACGCCACCCAGTGCGAGCAAGCCGCGGCCGGCGGGAGCTTCGTCGCAGCCATGTCGCACTGCCAGACCCAGTCCGGCTGCGACTACGGCCCGGCCTCGCTCGCGGCGCGCACCTACCCCTGCTTCAAGGATGGCTGGTGCTCCGAGGCGGTTTGCTGCGGGCCGCGCTGCGGCACTGGCGCCTGCCCGAACGCCATCTGGCCAGGGCGCACGCACATCGCTCAGGGCACCGATCAAGGCTGTAACGCCGTCTCGGCCAAGCGCGCTGGCGGTCTTTTGTGCTGCAAAGACGACTGAAAACTAACGCTTAGCACCCCAGAGCGTACGCACGAACCCGCGGATCCCAGGATCCGCGGGTTCTCCCGTAGCCGGCTCGGGCGATACCGTCGATGTCTCGTGCGCCTGCGCCGCGAGCGGCCGCTCCAAGGTGGCGAGGTGGAGCACCTCGGGCGCGCCACCGTGATCGTGTGTCGCTTCGACCGTGAGCAACCCCTCGGCGTCGAGCGCAAAATCGAAGGTGACCGAGACCTCGCCCGCGGGCAACGGCGGGACGTTCTTGTAGACTAAAGTTCCGAGGTACTCGGCCTTATCGACGGGGCCAGCCTCGCCCTGAAAAACCTCCACCTGCACGACCTCCTGCTGATCGTGCGTGGTCGACACCGCTACGCTCGCACGGCCCGGCAGCTTGGTGTGCTTGTCGATCACGAGCTGCATCATGCCATCGGAGTTGGCGATGCCGATGGGGATGCTCAAGGCATCGAGCAAGGTCACAGCGTCGATCTTGACGAGCGAGTCGGCGAGCAAAGCCGCGCCTATGGCCACGCACTCGTCGGGGTTTACCCCCTTGCGCGGCGCCTTGCCAAAGCATGAGCTGATGAGCTCACCGACGAGCGGCATGCGCGTCTGTCCGCCGACGAGGATGAGCTCGTCGATGTCGCGACGCTCGATGCCACGCGCCGAGAGCACGACCTCGACCACATCGATGGTGCGCTTGAGCAGGCCTTCGGTGAGCTGGTTCAAGGTATCGCGATCGAGCACGAGCTCGAGATCCACGGCACGACCGCGGCGCTCCACGATGGACGGGAGCCGAAGTTGCGTGTTCATGAGCAGGCTGAGCTCGATCTTGGCCCGCTCCGCGGCGGTGCGCACGCGCTGCATGGCGGCGTTGTCCTCGCGCAGATCGATCTTGGTCTGGCGCTTGAACGACTCGACGACCCAGTCGATCACCCGCTCGTCGAAATCCGCGCCGCCGAGGTAGGTGTCGCCGCCCGTAGCGATGACGTCGAAGACGTTGCCGGTGAGCTCGAGCACGCTCACGTCGAACGTACCGCCGCCGAGATCGTAGATGAGGATCTTTTGATCGAAGCCGCGGTTGAAGCCGTAGGCCAGCGCCGCCGCGGTGGGCTCGTTGACCAACCGCCGCACGTCGAACCCAGCGGCCGTCGCGGCCTCCTTGACGAGCACGCGCTGGTGGTCGGTGTAGTAAGCGGGCACGGCGATGACAGCCTCGGGGATGTCCTCGCCGAGGTTGATCTCGGCGTAGCGCTTGACGTGCTCGAGGAGGCGCGTCTGGATCGCGACCGGCGTATGCGTCTTGTCGCCGACGCGGATCTCGGCCTCACCGCCATTGCCAGAAACGATCTCATAACCTACGCGGGCTTGCAGATCGCGCACGGCTTGCGTGTGAAATTGCCTGCCGAGCAGCCTCTTGATGCCGTGCAGCGTGCGATCGGGGTGCGCGACGAGCTGCTCGCGCGCCGCCTGACCTATCAGCACCGAGCCGCTCGGGTGGAAGGTGACCATCGAAGGCATGAGGTTGAAGCCACCCTCGATCGGGATGATGCGCGGGATCTTATTCGACACGTAGGCCGCGCAGGTGTTGGTGGTGCCGAGATCTATGCCGATGATTTTGCTCATGTCGAGCGAACTTTTCCCGCGTGCCAGGCAAGTGTAGGAGGCGGCCGCGGGCCGAGTCAAGAAACGCTCGTTTTTTTCGCGAGATCCCTTAAGAGATTGGCAAAGAGCCGTAGGCCCCGCGCAAGCCCTGATAGCGCCGGATGACCTTGGTGGCGTAAAATTCGACCACGTGCTCGGGCAGATGACCATAGCGCTCGAGGATGAACCGAGTGTTCGCTGGGCCACGGTTGTAGGCCGTGAGCGCGAGCGTGAGATCACCCCCGAACTGGCGCTGCAGCTCCGCGAGGTAACGCGTCCCGAGGCGCACATTCAAGATGGGGTCGAAGGTGTGGCCATCCTTACGCTCGAGCCCCATGCGCCGCGCCATCCACTCCCCCGTCTCCGGCATGATCTGCATCAAGCCCTCGGCACCCACGGGAGAGGTCGCGAACCTGTCGCAATCGCTCTCGACGTAGATGAGGGCGAGCACGAGCAGAGGATCGTAGCCCACGGCCAAGGACTCCTCGACCACCACCTGCGCCGTACGCAGGACATCTCGTTCGCTCAAAAACCGCGACTCGCGCATAAGCTCGCTCGCGATGACGTCACCCACGGTCAGAGGCACCGTCGGTTTGGGCATCACAAGCTCGAGATCGGCGAAAAAACGGACCGGATCGGGAGGCGGAGTCTGCAAAGCATCGAACCGCCCCAAGCCAAAGACTCCCGCCACATCGCGCGCGGGAGCCGCCTGCGTCGTCCAAAGCAGAGCCGCCACCGTCAACACAAACCCGACCAAAACCGCGAGGCGATGCGACCTCTTACGTTTTGTCTCTCCACTAGAGTCACCAATCGTTGCTCTCGAGCTCATGTAGCACCACCGCAAGCCCATCACACCTCGCCAAAGGCTCGGCATAGGGCTTGACCATTTGAATGTTCAGCAATTGCGTCCCCCCACCTTTCGAGCAATCGCGCTGCGCAACGGGGCACAGCCACTCGGGGAGGAGACTAGCCCTAACGTGTTACCCGGGAACTACCCGGGGGGCGTCTACCACTTCAACATACACGATGTGTCAGTTTTAGGCTAGCCGCAACCCCTGACTGCTCCAAGTCGCTCCAAGTCGCGTTGTCGCCCACCGATCGGCTATGCTAGCAATGCCCGCATGAAATCCCAGGCAAACGACATTCGCAGCGGTTTTCTCGACTATTTTCGGCGTCACGGCCACACCATAGTCAAGTCGAGCTCGCTCGTACCCGCCCAAGATCCCACGCTCATCTTTACCAACGCCGGCATGGTGCAGTTCAAGGACGTCTTCATCGGCGCCGAGATCCGTCCCTACAGCCGCG
>CAYXQW010000343.1:0-3783 GCA_964466695.1 uncultured Bdellovibrionales bacterium | reverse complement strand
CATGTTCGACTTCGTAGCCAACGCCGGCGAGTATATTCATACGAACCCGTGGCTCGCCCTCGTGGCGGTGTTCGTAGGCGGCATCCTCACGGCATCGAACCCGTGCGTGCTCGCGATGGTCCCGCTCATGATGAGCTTCGTCGCCGGTCGCAAGGAGGACAAGCCGGGCGTGCTGCGCGCCTTCTCGTTCTCGCTCGTCTTCATCGTGGGGTTGTCTTTGACCTTCACCGCGCTCGGCATCGTCGCCGCGCTCGCGGGTCAAATCTACGGGGATGTATCGGGAGCGTGGAACTGGATCGTCGCCGTCGTGTGCCTGGTGATGGGCCTGCACTTGATGGGCGTGCTCACCGTGCCCATCCCGTCGCTCGGCGGCAAGCTGCAGCCGAAGGCGCGGGGGCTCTTGGGCGCGCTCGTGCTCGGCCTGCTCTTCGGGTTGGTCTCGGCCCCTTGCGCCGCGCCTATATTGGTCGTCTTGCTCACGTACCTCGCGGGCTCGGGCGCCTCCACGGCCTATGGCGGCGTGCTGCTGCTTGTGTACGCGCTCGGGCATAGCCTGTTGATCCTCATCGCCGGAACTTCGGTCGGCGCCGCGAGGAAGCTCGTCGAGCACAGGGGCGCGACGCGCGTGCTCGAGTTGCTTCGCAAAGGCGCGGGGGCAGTGATCGTGCTCGTAGGCGCGTACTTCGCGTACCGAGGGCTTAGCTGAAATGATTCATCTTCTAAAAGGAGATCTCATGAGGTCTATCTTACGTTTTTCGTGCCCATTTTTCCTCGTGTTGCTGTTGTGTGCCGGCTGCAAGGCAGAGGCCAACGATACCAAGACCGCCTCCGCGACAAGCGGGAGGGCATCGTCCGCGCGCGTAAGCAAGATCGTCTTCGTGGGCGGCGAGGGGTTTTGTCAGTGCACCTTGGACAAGATCAACGCCGGCTGGCAGGTGATGACGCAAGCTCTCGGAAAATCTCCCAAGCTGCCGGTCGAGCGGCTGGACTTTCGCGTTCATCGCGAGGAAGTGGCCCGCCTGCGAAACCTCAAGCCGATGATGGCGCTGCCCGCCATCTACTTCATCGATAGCAAGGGCGCGGTGCTCGAGCTCTTGCAGGGCGAGGTCACCCTCGAGCAGCTCTTGGCGGCGCTCAAGCGCTTTTCGTAGCGCCGGACAGAACTCGCGCCCAAGACTCCCAGAAGGCAGGCATCGCCGGCAAGTAGTGTCGAGTCACGCGCTGCGCCTCCCCGGCCGAGGGTACGCCAAGAACCGCGACGCCGATCGATCAGTTTCTGTTGTAGTTGTCGACGAGGGAGTTGTACTGATTGACAGCGGCGCTGCGCTCACTGTCTGTGGGCTCGGCATTATCACGCAGCTTGCGTGCGACGACCCTGGTGGCCGCGAGGAACGTCTCGCTGTAGTTTTCACGTTCGCCATGGAGCCACGACGCTTCGCCTCATCGGGGTGGCCCCGGCGTAGGCGCCGACCTCATCGACGAGCTTGCCGTATACGGCGATCTGGGCCTCGACCGCCGCAGGTTCGAGGAGGCCGCTGCCGACATCAGCTCGATCAAGGTCTCGGCCTCAAGCATCATCGTGTCGATGTCGAACGCGCCCATCGCCTTGGGGTGTAGCGTAGACGTTAGCTTTCCCGGGCCGTTGATGTGCTCGCCCTTCTTACGGTGGTCAAACGCTCGGGTTTGCCACGCCGGCAATCCCTAAGTGCACAACTATCATAACCAATCACCTAGCTTTCCTTGTATATTGCATGCAGATAATCTCTCTCGGTTAGAGTAACAAATGACCATTTTTCGTCACCTTTTCGTTTCTTGTCTCGTCTGCTCTTTGCTCGGACCTCTCGGCTGTGGCTCCTCGAAAAAGAGCAATAAACCATCGAGCGTACCTGTCCACTGCGGTAACGGAATCATAGAGGAGAGCGAGCAGTGCGACGACGGCGAGCAAAACTTAGACGAGCCCGGGCTCATCGCAAATTGTCGCACCGACTGCACGCTCGCTCGCTGTGGCGACGGCATCATCGACCTGCTTGAGCAATGCGACGACGGAGCGGACAACGGCAATGGCCCTTGCCGCACCGACTGCACGCTTGCCCGCTGTGGCGACGGCATCATCGACGTCAGCGAAGAATGCGAGCTCACAGGCGACCATGCGCACCCCGACTGCACGACGTCTTGCCAGATCGGCACCTGCGGTGACGGGCGACTGGTGCCAGACACGTCGTGTTATCGAAGCGCCGTCTTGCTCCACCTCGAAGTGATGCCCCAAAACGTTGACGCTGCCGACTTCGACGGCGACGGGGATATCGACCTCATCGTAGGAGGCAGCATTACCGCCGGGAGCGAGTGGGCCTCCGTGCTCTTGGTCAACGACGGCAAAGGTGAACTCATCCCGGGCGTTCGCACGTCCATCAGCTCTCTCCCGACGCTCTTGTCAGGCGACATAAACGGCGACGGTCTCACCGACGCGCTCGTCGTCAGCGGGCGGCGTGTCGACATCTACAGCATGCCCGGCGGTGCCATACACCGAACGAGCTTCAACTTGAGCAACACCGCCACGGGAGCCACGCTCGGTGACCTCGACGGTGACGGTGACGCCGATATGCTCGTGTCCGCGAGCGATCCCGACGAGCTCTTGGTCTATTGGAACAACGGGGCCGGCAGCTTCGCCGCTGGCCCGAGCTCCACGATGTCTGTCAACGGTGGCCTCGTGGCCGGGATGATCGATGGCGATGAGCATGTGGATGCCTTGCTGTTCGGCGCCTACGGCACACCGACCCTGCTGTTGTCGGGAGACGGCGAGGGCGGGTTTATCGCTTCCGAGACAGCGATAGCTAAGGCGAGCCTTTGCTCGCTCGGTGACCTCGATGACGATGGCGATCTCGACGTCTTGGCCTCGGGCCTGTTGGCGCCGGTGTACATAAACGACGGCGCGGGCGCCTTTACCGCCGGCGCCTTCCCGGTCACCGGCACAGCGCCCGACCAAGGCACGCTCGCGGATCTCGACGGCGACGGCGATCTCGATGCGGTCTTCTCCCGCTACTTTGACGAAGGCCTGGCGGTGCTACGCAACGACGGCGGCACAATGAGCCTGGCCGGCGTCTATGCGAGCTATCAGTACGCTGGCCCCGTGGTCGCCGCCGATCTCAACGGTGACGGCATCTCGGACCTCCTCGTCCCTAAAAGCATCTGGTTGATGATCGCCTACGGCGCGGGTGAACTCGCCTTCGATGCGGCACCTTTCATCAAACTCGACGCGATCGCCGACGGGATTGTTGCGAGCGACTTCAACGCCGATGGCAGACAAGATTTGCTCATCAGCTACCCGGACGATCAGCAAGTCGCCTTGCTGCTCAACAATGAAGCTCCGAGCTTCGCCCCCGGGGTTTCCGTGAGCGTGGGCGGAACCCCGATGGCGCTGGCGACGGGGGACGTCGACGGCGACCTCGACATAGATGCCGTCGTGCTCACGTCGTTGTCCGATCAAGTGGTAGTTTTATACAACGACGGGGGAGGCAACCTGAGCGAGAACGCGCCAATAGCCGTGGCGGTCGGTCCGTCGGGGTTGGCCCTCGCCGATATCGATGGCGACGGCAACTTGGACATCGTGGTCACGAGCGAGCTCGGCGACACGCTCTCCGTCCTGCACAATGACGGAGCGGGAGTTTACGAAGTGACCCAAAAAATTAACTCTATCTCTTCGCCTGGACCGGTCGCGTTGGGAGATCTCGACGGTGACGGCGACCTCGATATCCTGACGGCAAACACCATCGAACAAGAGCTGGT
>CAYXQW010000342.1:0-3822 GCA_964466695.1 uncultured Bdellovibrionales bacterium | reverse complement strand
GGCGTCATCGGCCACAACACTTCGGCGGACACCATCACCATTCCTTTCCTTGCGCCAGAGCGCGATGCGCTGCTGGAGTACGAACTGGTGCGGCTGATCTCGCAGCTGGACGACCCAGAGCCGCCGAAGGTGGCGGTGTTGTCGCAATTGCTGCCTTACCAGCTCCATCCGACCGAGGAGGGCTCGGCTTTCATCCTGCGCGAGGGCGCGCGGTCCTATGAGATCGCGATGGTGGCTGAGGATTTCCAAGCGCTGCCCGAAGGCACGGACGTGATCGCGGTCACGGTGCTCACGAGCCTCGACGACGAGCTGCTCGCGCGCCTTGGTTTTGCGAACGATGTCCCGCGCACCGCCTGCGCTCTCGGCAAGCTCGCGCTCGAGGCGGGCGCCGACGGCCTGGTCTGCAGCGCGCACGAGCTCTCGCCTCTCGCCTCCTTGCCTGGCCTGCGCGTGGTGCCTGGAGTGAGGCCCGCGGGGGCGAGCGCGGCGGATCAACGGCGCGTGGCCACCCCCGAGGAGGCCGTACGCGCCGGGGCCACCTGGGTCGTGGTCGGCCGCCCGATCGTTATGGCAGCGGATCCTGCGGCCGCGGCCGCGGCCATCGCCGCAAAGCTCGACGCGCCATGACGAGGCTGCGGCACAACGCCCCGAGCGGGGCGCGCTACATCTACGGCCGGCACCCGGTGAACGAGGCGCTCCGCGCGTGCCCCGGCGAGGTGCAGGGCCTCTTCGTGGCGAGCGGCCGCGCCGACCGGCTCGGCGATCTCATAAGCAAGGCGCGGGCGCACGGTATCCCGGTGGCGAGCGTGACACGGCGGGCGCTCGAAGACATGGTGGGGGAGGTCACCCACCAAGGTGTCGTGGCGACGGTGGCCTCGTTCGCGTACGTCGAGGTCGAAGATCTGCTTGCGGTAGCAAAAGCACGCAACGAACCGCCGCTTTTGCTCGCGCTCGACCAGATCCAAGATCCGCACAACCTCGGCGCCCTCATCCGCTCGGCGCTGGCGCTCGGCGCCCACGGCGTCATCTTGCCCAAGGACAATAGCTGCGAGGTGACGCCCGTGGCCGTGAAGGCCTCGGCGGGCGCCACGGCGCACCTCGGGGTCGCCAAGGTCGTGAACTTGCGCCGTGCTCTCGATGAGCTCAAGGACGCCGGGCTATGGGTGATAGGCGCGCTCGCCGCGGCCACGACCCCCGTCGCCAAGGCCGACTTCACCTCGCCTTCGGTCATCGTCGTAGGCTCCGAGGGCAAGGGCCTGCGCCGCCTGGTGGCCGAGACGTGCGATGTGCGGGTCGCCATCCCCATGACCTCGGCGCTCGGCTCGCTCAACGCCTCGGTGGCCGGCGCGATCCTGCTTTACGAGGCGAATCGCCAGCGTCGCCGTTGACATACCCTAATGTGCACTTTACGTAGGGCATGTCTTCTGCGGGAGTTTCATCTTGGCTGACTACGAAAAGAAAATCTCGACCACTGTCTATATAACCAAGCGCCAGACGGAGCAGCTCAAGCTCTTGAACGAGCGCACGAAGGTGCCTGTCGCCGAATACATACGCCAAGGCATCGATCTTGTGCTAAAGGCTAACGCCGACAAATTACCAGGGCAATTGTCGTTGGTCGATAGTTAGCCCTGGTAGTCGCAGCTTCAGCTAAAAGAGCCTGTTCACCCCGATGAGCCTGTCCAAGATCCGCAATTTTTCGATCATCGCCCACATCGATCACGGCAAGAGCACCATCGCCGATCGCGTGCTCGAGGTGTGCGGCGCGGTCAATGAGCGGACCCGTCAAAACCAGCTCCTCGACAAGATGGATCTCGAGCGCGAGCGCGGCATCACCATCAAGGCGCAGTCGGTGCGGCTGCGTTTTGTGGCCGAGGATGGCGAGGAGTACCTGCTCAACCTCATCGACACGCCGGGGCACGTGGACTTCACCTACGAGGTCTCGCGCTCGCTCGCGGCGTGCGACGGGGCCATCCTGGTCGTCGACGCGACTCAAGGGGTGGAGGCGCAGACGCTGGCCAACGTCTACCTGGCGCTCGACAACAACCTCGAGATCGTCCCGGTCATCAACAAGATCGATCTGCCGAGCGCCGACACCGAGCGCGTGCGCGCCGAGATCGAGGAGCTGATAGGCCTCGACGGGAAGGACGCCGTACCGACCTCAGGCAAGACCGGGCAGGGCGTGCGCGAGGCCCTGGAGGCGGTGATCAAGCACATCCCGCCGCCCGTAGGCGATCGCGACGCGCCGCTCAAGGCGCTCTTGTTCGACTCCTGGTACGACACCTATCGCGGCGTCGTGGTGCTCTGTCGTGTGCGCGACGGGGTCATCGCCAAGGGCACCAACATCAGGCTCTACCGCACGGGCGGCGTCTTCGAGGTGCAGGAGGTCGGAGCGTTCACCCCGTTCGCCGAGAAGCTCTCCGAGCTCGGCCCGGGGGAGGTCGGCTTCGTCATCGCCAACATCAAAGACATCCATCAGACGCAGATCGGCGACACCATCACCGAGCACGAGCGGCCTTGCGCCGAGCCCTTCGCCGGCTTCAAGGAAGCCAAGCCCATGGTGTTCGCGGGCTTCTTCCCGGTGGAGGCCAAAGACTACGTCGAGCTTCGAGAGGCGCTTGAGAAGCTGCAGCTCAACGACGCCTCGTTCCGCTTCGAGCCCGAGACCTCGCAGGCGCTCGGCTTCGGGTTTCGCTGCGGCTTCTTGGGCCTTTTGCACATGGAGATCATCCAGGAGCGGCTCGAGCGCGAGTACGACATAGAGCTCGTCACCACCGCCCCGACCGTGGTCTACGACGTCTACACGACGGACGGCGAGGTGCAAAAGCTCGATAACCCCGCGAAGCTCCCGCCGACGCAGTCGATCGAACGCATCGAGGAGCCTATCATCTCGGCGCAGATCCACGTGCCACAAGAGCACGTGGGCGCCATCATGAAGCTCTGCGAGGAGCGGCGCGGCGTGCAGCGCGACCTCGGCTATGTCGGCAAGGATCGCCTCGTTTTGCGCTACGATCTGCCGCTCGCCGAGGTGGTCTTCGACTTCTACGACAAGCTCAAGAGCGTCTCGCGCGGCTACGCCTCGTGGGACTACGAGGTCTGCGGCTACAAGCCCGCGGATCTCATCAAGCTCGACATCCTGGTGAACGGCGAATTGGTGGACGCCTTGTCGAACATCGTGCACAAAGAGCGCGCCTTCACCCGCGGACAGCAGTTGACGAGCAGGCTCAAAGATCTGATACCACGGCAACAGTTCGAGGTGGCGATCCAGGCGGCCATCGCCTCGCGGATCATCGCCCGGACCACGGTGAAGGCCTATCGCAAGAACGTGACGGCCAAGTGCTACGGCGGCGACATCACGCGCAAGCGCAAGCTGCTCGAGAAACAGAAGGAAGGAAAGAGACGGATGAAGGCGGTAGGCGCGGTGGAGATCCCGCAGGAAGCGTTCCTGGCCGTGCTGAAAGTAGATTGACGCCCACGTCGAAGGCTCCATGACCAACATGCTCGCTCGTTTGTTCGATCGCAAGACCCGCGCCGCGCGCAAAGGCGCGAAGGCACAGCTCAAGAGCGCCAAGCGACTCCTGCGCCGCGGAGGGAAGACCTTGTCCGAGGCCGCGCGCCAAGACATCGAAGATGCGCGGCAGGCGCTCGCGCAGCTCATGCGCGAGGGGAGGGCGGTCGAGCTCGATCGCCACGCGGACAAGCTCGCGGCGCTCTTGGACAAGCACCTCGCGCGCTACAAGAAGCCGGCCTGGCGCGAGTCCTTCGAGTCCATCGCCATCGCCATCCTGGTGGCGCTGCTCATCCGCTCCTTCGTGATCGAGGCCT
>CAYXQW010000341.1:0-3830 GCA_964466695.1 uncultured Bdellovibrionales bacterium | reverse complement strand
CCCGTGGCTTGTTTCGTTTCGAGCCACGGGGTGAGCTGATCAGGGGGAGCATAGTCGTATTCCACTGCGTAGCCGTAGCGCATGATCTGGGCTTGTTCGAGCCCCGGAATCAAGCGGAACATGGCGTCCTGCACGTCGCGCGGCAGGCTCGTCGGCAGCCCGTTTGGATAGATCCGATCCGACTCCACCCCCTCGGGCTCGAGAAAAATCTGGTGCCGCTCCTTGTCGGCGAAGCGCACCACCTTATCCTCGAAGGACGGGCAATACCGCGGCCCTCGGCCGACGATGACTCCCCGAAACAAGGGCGAACGCGAGAGGTTTTTGCGCACCACCGCGTGGGTCCGTTCGTTGGTGTAGGTCACGTGACAGGCGAGCTGCGGCAGGCGGTTTTCCACGCGGTCGAACGAGAACCGCGGCGGTGGCACGTCCCCGTTTTGGACCTCGAGGCCACCAAAGTCCACGGTGTCGCGCAGAAGTCGCGGCGTGGTGCCGGTCTTGAAGCGGCCGAGGGTGAGCCCGAGCCTTACGAGCGCCGCCGAGAGCCTACGCGCCGGCGCGTCCCCTACCCGCCCTCCCGCAAAACTCTCCTCGCCCATGTGGCAGAGCCCATTCAAGAAGGTGCCGGCGGTGAGCACCAAAGCCCCGGCGGCGAGAGATCTACCGTCCGCCGTAGAGACCCCGAAGACCCGCCCATCCTCCGTGAGGAAATCCACCACCTCGGCCTCGATGAGCGTAAGGCCAGGGAGGCCGCGTAAGAGCTCCGTCATGGCCTCGCGATAGCGCGCGGCGTCGGCCTGCGCCCGCGTCGACCGCACCGCCGCCCCGCGGCTGTGGTTGAGGGTCCGAAATTGGATGCCCACAGCGTCGGCGACGCGGCCCATGACGCCGCCCAGGGCGTCCACCTCGCGGACCAAGTGCCCCTTGCCGACGCCGCCTATGGCGGGGTTGCAGCTCATCTCGGCGACGCGATCGAGGCGCAAGGTAAGAAGCGCCGTGCGCGCACCTAAGCGCACCGCCGCCGCCGCCGCCTCACAGCCGGCATGACCTGCCCCGATGACGATGATATCGAACTTTTCCATCTTGCTACCGTGCCCTCGCGGGGGGCTGTACATAACCGGACGCGCGTGCAAAAGGCTACAGCGGTTAGCAACTCTTGCCGAGATGACACGAAAATAAGACTTAGCTGGATGATAGGAGCACGCGCATGGCCCCGATCGAAGGTTGCCCTCCTGAGATCCCGCAGTCCTGCTGGCCTCTCGCCGAGCCCGAAGAGCCGCTCGAGAGCCGAGACCCGGGAACCGACACGGGCGGGGTCTGCGAGCCGCCGCCCGATGTCCTCGAGAGTCGCTCGCCGCCTTTGGAAACCAAGAGCCAACCACAAGCTCCCCTCGCCGCGGCTTTTACCGCGCCGCCCCCGCGCGTCAAGACCTTCGGCGAGGATGTGATCGAGGCCTGCGAAGACCAGTTTCGCGAGAACGACGCCTACCTCAAATGGCAGGCCGACAGGCTCACCGAGGGCGCCCCCGCCCCCGTGCGCTCGGCCGCGCGGGCGCTCGCGCGCGGCGTGGGAGGCGTGCTCTTCGCCCCCGTGGGCGCCGGGATGCTGGTAGCGGCGGCTGAAGGTTACACCGAGGACGGCGTGCGGAGCCTCATCTCCGGGCAACAGTCGCTCTTCGCCCGCGATCTCTTGGCGCTCGGCAACTACTCGCTGCGCGAGGACGCGGCGATGACCTCGCGCTACATCCGAGAGAACCCCGAGGACTTCGTCGGCGACCTCATGGCCGCCACGGCTACGGGCTACGCGCTCGGCGCCGCGGCCACCACCCCCGCGCGCGCGGCGGCCATTCGCCCTCCCCCCGTCGCACGCCCCACCACGGCGGCGCCAGCTCGCCCCCAAGTGCCCGCGCCCGCTCCTGCTACGGTCGTACCGACAGCGCCGCCACGACCCGCCGCCGGTCGCAGCCCCGCCTTTGCACGCCCGACCCCAACTCCGCGGCGCGGGAGCGTGCGTCCTGCGACAGAAGTGTCGAGCTTCGTCCCTGAGGCCTCGCGCCTACCAAGGCCTGAGCCTCACGGCGCCCCCGTCGGCGTCGCGGTAGGGGCTTCGGGCGGCACGGCGCGCGGCTCTTCGGGGAGCACGAGCGGTGCGGGCGTGGTCCGCGCCACGTCAGATCCTGTGCATAAAGCGCCCTCCCCGCCTCGCACCACGAGCGGGACGCGACGCATAGAGCCGCCAGAGCCCGAAGAGGCGCCACCAACGACCTTGCGTGCAGGTCAAGCGCCGGCCTTAGACGAGACCGACGCGCCGCCGCCGGCCTTGCGCGGCGAGGCCTTGCAAAAAGCCACGCGCGAGTTTAGCGCGGGCGAACCCGCCGGGGTCGAGCCGGCTCCAATAACGCCACGCGTCGCGGCGCCCCCTCGGCCTGCTTCGACGCCACGGGTCCAACCACCAGAGGCCCCGCCGCCGCCCGTCTCGGAGAAGATCCCGAGCACCAAGCCGGCGAGCTTGCAGACCACCGCATGGCAGCAGAGCGACTCGGTCTGGCTCGGTAACGGCCGGCCCGAGCTCAAAGCTTCGCGAAAGCACAACGTGGTGCTCTCCTCCGAGGGGAAGACCGCGCGCTTTGTGAACAGAAAAGACGGCAAGCTCGTCTTCGAGACCTCCGCGAAGGAGACCGTCACGATCTCGGAGATCGAGCTCGCCCACGGCGGGAGCCTCCTCGAAGGCGACACCATCGTGGTGACGACGCCAAAGGGCCCACGCTTGGGCAAGCTCACCAAGGCCTCGGCCGACCCTAGCGGAGGTCGCGTCGCGGTCGAGGTCAAGCTCGCCGGCGAGCCGCAGGCGGCCTCGTTGCCTCTCGATGAGGTGCGCCTGCTTCGGCCCTACGAGGTGGGCGACCGCGTCTCTTATCGAGGTATGAGCTACGAGGTCACAGAGGCGAAGCTCACCGCACGGACGCTCCGTGACGAGCAAGGCAACATCGTGGAGGTCACCCTCAAAGGCCTGCGTGAAGAGCCGCGCTTGCACCGGGGGCTGGAGATCGAAAATCAGGGCATCGTGATCGCGGTCGAGGGCGAGCCGGGAAACCTCGTGGCCGTGGTCGCGAACGACCGAGGCGTGAACCTGCGCATACCGGAGTCGCAGATCTCGATACGCACCGATAAACATGGGCTCGCGACCGCCCACTGGTCGCGGGCCGAGTACCACCCGCCGCGCGCTCCGCCGAAGAAGGCGGATGAAGGGTTGATGGAGCGCAGGCTTCGCGAAGAAAAGCCCTACTTGCCAGAGTAGTGTGGTGCCTCGAAACGATTGCCGAGAGGCAGCTTCTCGCCTTTCAGATGGTCCGAAGAACTTAAGGCAGGTCACTGACACGTACCCGTCCGAAGCTGGCCAGCGCCGGTCGCGATCCGACCTACTTTGAACGACTGAATTCGACTATTGAGCGGTCCTCGCGCACGGGTTACGGTCGCCCGGTAGTGCATTCCGGCTTCGAGCCGGGGAGGTATCACCCGTGAACGCCGAGCCTTGGGTCTCCGTGGATGACATTGCGAGCCACCTGAGCGTGGCCAAGGACTCCATCTACCGCTGGATCGAGAACAAGGGCCTGCCTGCCCACCGGGTCGGTCGTCTGTGGAAGCTCAAGCTGTCCGAGGTGGACAAGTGGATTCGGGCTGGCGGTGCAGCGGATGACGCCACCAAAGCCGCGACGGGGGCCAAGAAGCGATGAATGCGACTGACCTGAATTGGATCACCAACTTCATCTGGGGCATCGCCGACGACGTGCTCCGGGACCTCTACGTGCGCGGCAAATACCGTGACGTGATCC
>CAYXQW010000340.1:0-3833 GCA_964466695.1 uncultured Bdellovibrionales bacterium | reverse complement strand
AGCTCCCCCGCGAGGAGCGACGAGAGCTCTTCGCCGCCTGCGACCGGGCGCTCATAGCGAGCCTGACCTACCTCGCGCCGCGCTTCGTCATCGGCGTCGGCTCCTTCGCGAAGAGCCGTATCGAGGCGTGCGTCAAAGATCCGCGAGTCACCAAAGGCCAGATCCCCCACCCGAGCCCGGCGAGCCCCCTCGCGAACCGCGGCTTCGCCGAGGCGGCGTGCGCGGCCATGACCGCGCTCGGCGTACGGATCTGAAAAGCCGTGCGCATCCTCCACCTCGTCAGCTACTCGCTCTACTCGGGACCTTTGCCGCCCACCGTGGGGCTCGCGCTCGCAGAGCGCCGCGCCGGGCACGAGGTCTGGCTCGCCTACGACACGAAGCGCGGCGGCTTCAGCCCGCACGAGGAGGCGGCCGCACCGCGGCTCTTGGGCCTCAAGCTCGAGCCGCCGTGGAGCTTTGCCATGTCGGCCAAGTCCTCCCTCCGAGAGCTCTGGCGCGACCGCGCGACCTTGCGCGAGCTCATGCGACGCGAGCTCGTCGACGTCGTGCACGTGCACCTCTCGCACGATCACCTGCTCGCCGCCCTGGCGCTCCCGCGCGCGAGCGGCCCCAAGCTCGTGCGCACCATCCACGCCGCGCGCTCGCTCGCAAGGCGGCCAGGTCAAGCCCTGCTCTTTCGCCGCGCCGACGCCTTCATCACCCGCGGCGAGGAGCACGCGCGCCTCCTTGCGCAGCGCTTCGCCAAGCGAGACGTACCCTGCGAGACGATCCCGAGCGGCTTCGATGCCGCGGGCTTCTCCCCCAAAGACGTGCAGGCGCGGCGCGCGGCGCGGGCGCGCTTCGAGCTGCCCGAGCAGGCCTTCGTCGTGGCGCACGTGGCGCTCATCACCTCGCGCGGCCAGCTCGAGCTCGCCCGCGCCATCGCCGAGCTTGCGAGCAACGAGCGGCCACACGTCCTCTTCGTCGGCCGCGGCGAGGGCGAGCCTGCCTTACGTGCGCAGGTAGAAGCCCTCGGGATCTCGAGCTGGATCCGCTTCGCCGGTTACCTCACGGGCGACGAGGAGCTCATGCAGGCCTACGCCGCCGCGGACGTCGCCTTCTTGGCGCAAGCCGGCAACGACGCCTCGGCGCGCGCCGGGCTCGAGGCCATGGCCGCGGGCGTCCCGCTCATCGCGGTGGCCAAAGACGCCCTCTCCGAGCTGGTCGTGCCCGCGCGCGGCTACCCCATCGCCTCGCGCGATCCCTCCGTGATCGCCGCCGCGCTTCGCGCCGCCTTCGCCGAGCCCAGAGAGAGCGCCGCCCGCGCCGAGGAGGCCCTCCGTTACATACGGCACGAGCGCACCTTCGAGCGGGAGGCCGCTGCCACCATTGACCTCTACCTTCGGACACGCCACAAATCGTAGGATCGCTAACCGTTTGGAGGCCGCATGCGCAAAGACGCGCCGTCCGATTCCACCTCGCAGATCATCGCCAGCGCCGAGGCGCTCCGCTCGAGCGCGGGCAAGAAACGCAAGCGCCCTCCGCGCACGCGGCAGCTCGTACGCGACGCCGAGCGCTTGATCGGCCGCGAGCCGAGCGTCGCCGCTTCGCCCTCGACGCTGCCGCGCGCGGCGTTGTTGCTCGCTGGCGCCTGCCTCGTGGGTGCGGCCATTTATCTCTTGTTCGTGCGCTGATCGGGGTTCATTCATGAGCAAGTACGAGAGCAAAGACGCCTGGGACCCCACGATCATGACGGGCGACAAGCCCCCCGCTCTACCGGAAGATAACCACGAACCCGCAAAAAGACCCGACAAGGGCCGGAACGAGCCCGACCCCTCGCGCGCCCGCACCCCGTGGCTCCTCGTGGTCTTGCTTTTGACCTCCGCTATCGCCTTCGCCATCCTCGAGTACCTGCCGCTGCGCAAAGTCACCGACACCTTCGCCGCCGAGCTTACGACGCTGCGCAAGGAGAACGCGGGCTTCGCCGCGAAGCTCGCGACCTTGGAGCGCGAACGCGACGAGCTCGCCTCGACGCACACCAAGCTCCAATCGGAGGTCGAGAAGAAGAGCCAGATCCTCGCCGAGCTCACGAGGACGCAAGAAGAGCTCGCCGAGAAGCTGCAAGCGGAGATCAAGAAGGGCGACGTCTTGATCAAGCAACGCGGCGGCGAGCTCGTGGTAGACCTCGTCGATCAGATCTTGTTCGACTCGGGCCAGGCCGAGCTCAACGAGCAAGGCGAGGCGGTGCTGCAAAAGGTCGGCGACGTCTTCCTCACCCACGCCGACAAGGTCATCCAGGTCGGCGGCCACACCGACAACATCCCCATCTCCGCCAAGCTGAGCGAGCGCTTCCCCTCCAACTGGGAGCTCTCGACGGCGCGCGCCACCAACGTCGTCAGGTTCCTGCAAGAGACGGTCAAGGTGCCGGGCAAGCGCCTCGTGGCCACGGGCTTCTCGGAGTATCGACCCACCACCACCAACAAGACCAACGCCGGCCGGCGCAAGAACCGACGCATCGAGGTCGTCTTGTTGCCCGCGCAGGCGCTCGAGCCGGCCGCGAAATAATCCTAAGGCGCGAGCGCGGCCTCGATCTCCAAGACCCCCTCGCGCACCGCCGCCTCGTCGTCGGACGCCAGCAAAGAGAGCACCTCGCCGATCGCGTCCAGCCCGTCGCGCTGCGCGCGCGCCATGAGCTTGGTCAAAAGATCGAGCTTGTAGTCGCGCGGCGCCCCCGCGAGGGCGCGCTTCGGATCGAGCTCCAAGAGCCGATCACGCGCGCTAAAAGAGAGCTCGCGATCGGGGTCGCCCAAAAACGCGACCAGCTTTGAAATCGCCGCGTTTTTGCCGAGCGCGACGAAGCCCGGCGCCATCACCGCGAAGGCCTCCCGACGGACCTCGGGCGCGGCGTCACGCACGAGGAGCTCGAGCGTCGCTTTGGCGAGCTCGCTCTTACTTTGCGCGAGCATACCCGCGGCGAGCACGCGGGCTTCGAGCCGCGCGTCGGTCGCGAGCAAGGCGGCCATGGCCTCCGCCTCGCGCTCTTGCCGCGCCGACATGAGCTTTGAGGCCCTCTCGAGCGCCGGCAGAGGTTGCGGCCCAAGCTGCACGGCGGCGACCACCGCCCCGGCGAAGGACAACAGCGCCGACGCCTCACCCGCACCGCGCACGCGCACCCACCCGGCGTCCGCACCCACGCGCACGAGGGCGGAGGCGCCCGAGACGTGCGGGCACAAGGCGAGCACCTCGCCACCAAAGACCAGGGTCGGCTCCTGCCAGGGCTCGACACGCACGAGGTAGACGCCCGCGCGCGACCCGCCCACAGAGAAGAGCACCGCGCCGTCTTCGAGCGCGAGCGCCTCGTTGGCCGGGGCCGCGAGCTTGCCCGCCGTCTTGCAGCCCGAGGGCGCGCAGCGCTCTACGCGTTGCCCGCGAAAGTTGACCGTATCCTCGCCGAGCACAACCCCGAGCGTGGTCGGAGGCTTGGTCTTCGGCGGTGACATGGGCTTTGCGAGCGGCCCGTCGATGAGCGCGACCCCGGCGTCGTCGATCCTCAACAAGACCCCCGAAGACTCCCAAAAGAGGCTCCGCGCGGCCAGGTCGCACATAAAGTGCGAGGATGCCGGAGGCGCGCCGAGCGCGCTCGAGGCGAGCACGATAAAGAACGCCGTCATCATGATCTCGGGCATCATGGATGGCGCATGACTCTGCGTCAATCACCGAGTCGGGTTATGCGCCCATCGGCAAACGAGGACACGCTGATCGTCTCGCTTACCATCACTCACGCAGGTAATGGCACGTATACCCGCCCGGGTTCTTCACGAGATAGTCTTGGTGATACTCTTCGGCGGGGTAAA
>CAYXQW010000339.1:311-3838 GCA_964466695.1 uncultured Bdellovibrionales bacterium | reverse complement strand
CCCCTGGCGGCGACCCTCCCCGTGGTGATGCTCGCGTTCTTCCTCGTGGTGCTCGCGCGCCCCGAACCCATCTCCGCGTCCGCCGCCAAGGTTGGTCTCTTGCTGCTCGGCGCGCTCTACGCTGGGGTCTTGCTGCAATACTTATCTTTATTGCGCGGTCACGAGAGCGGGCTCGCCCTGGCGTTGATGGCGCTCTTTTGCACCTTCGGGGCCGACACCGGGGCCTATTTCGTGGGCCGCCGTTTCGGTCGGCACAAGCTCTATCCGAAGATCTCTCCCGCGAAGACCATCGAGGGCGCCGCCGGCGCCGTCATCGCGGCCGTCTTGGTCGCGTTCTTGGTGCGCGCGTTGCCGGATCTGTTGCCGGCCTCCACGCACCCGGCGCTCAAGCTCGATCTCGGTGGCTTCGGCCCGCGGCTCGAAGTTGGCGTCACCGCAGGAATAGGCCTGCTCGCCGCGGCCTTTGGCATGAGTGGAGATTTGGCCGAGTCCATGCTCAAGCGCGCGGTCGGCCGCAAAGACGCGAGCAACCTCATCCCCGGTCACGGAGGGGTGCTCGACAGGTTCGACGGGGTGTTGTTCGTGGCTGCGGCGCTCTATGTCTTTACCGTTGCGTGTCTTTGAGCCTGGCTCATCTTAAATAGCGAAAGGGCGCCCCTGGCGGCGGCTACAGCATGTATGTTCTGCAAAACTTCTATTGGATGGTCCTGCTCATCGGCGGGCTCGTTTTCTTCCACGAGCTCGGCCACTTCGTCGTAGCGAAGCTCTGCGGCGTCACGGTGCTCAAGTTCTCGCTCGGCTTCGGGCCGCGTCTCTTCGGTGTTCGCCGCGGCGACACCGAATACGTCATCAGCCTCTTGCCGCTCGGCGGCTACGTCAAGATGCTCGGCGAGTCTCCCGAGACAGAGGTAAGCACCTCCTCGGAGCAGGGGTCGTTCGCGGCCAAGCCCATCTGGCAGCGCGCGTCGATCGTCGCCGCCGGCCCGATCTTCAACTTCCTCCTGGCCTTCGGGGTCTACAGCGCCTTGTTTGCGGGCGAGCGCACCTTCGCGGCCACCAAGCTCGGCGTCGTGAGCGAGGGCGAGCCGGCGTGGGCGGCGGGGCTCCGTCCTGGTGACGTCATCACGCACGTGGATGGCGAGCAGGTCTCGGACTTCGATTTCCTCCGGGATTACATCGGCAGCCGCCCCGGCGCGCGGCTACAGATCGCCTACGTGCGCGACGGCGAAGCGCGCGTGGCCGTCGTCGAGCCGTCCACCGAGGATGCCGCCAACATCTTCAGCGAGCGCGAGCGGCGCGGGCGCGTCGGCATCTCGCCGAGCTACGTCCTGCCCTACCTCGGCGTTGTGGATGACGAAAGCCCGGCGCACGCAGCGGGCCTCGTGACGGGCGACCTCGTGCTCGCGGTGAACGGCGAGGAGGTCTCGGCCTGGCACGAGGTGCAAGCCGCGGTCGCGCGCGCCCCCGCGACAGCTTCGCTCACGCTGCGTATCCGTCGCGGCGAGACCGAGCGCGAGGTCGCGCTCACCCCCTCCGTACCCCTGGCCGAGCTCGGGCTCTCCTACGCGAGCGCGGCCGACACGGCCACGGGCTACACGGGGCTTTTGAGCCAGAACGTCCTGGTCGCCGAGGTTGAGAAAGACACGCCCGCCTCGCGGCTCGGGCTCTTGCCCGGCGACCGCCTGCTGCGGCTCGAGATGGTGACCCCCAAAGGCGAGCGCAAAGAGCGCGCGATCTCGGTGTGGAACCTCGATCTCGCGGCGTTCCAAGGGCTCGACGCCGAGAGCCGCTTTGTGCTCACGTACCAGCGCGGCCAAGAGATCATGAGCGGCGCGCTCACGCTCGAGGCGCAAGACGTCAAGGACGAGCTCAAGAACAAGCGCACGCGGTACGTCTTCGGCGCCAAGAACCGCGAGGACCTGCTCGAGACCTACACGGCGACGCGTGTGGTGGGGCCCTTCGCTGCCATGCTCGAGGCTGGACGCAAGGTGGGCGAGGACGCGACGCTCATCGGCGCCGGTATCGCCAAGATGGTGCAAGGCAAGATCCCGCTCGACACCCTCGGCGGCCCTATCATGTTGTTCGTCATCGCGGAGAAGAGCGCGAAGAGCGGCATCGCGGCGTTCCTCGGGGTGATGGCGGTGATAAGCGTGAACCTCGCCATGCTCAACTTGTTGCCCGTGCCGGTGCTCGACGGCGGCCACCTCCTCTTCTTCGGCATCGAGGCCATAAGCCGGCGACCAGTATCCATCCGCGTGCGCGAGGTGGCGAACGTCGTGGGCATGGCCTTGCTGTTGTTGCTCATGGTGTTCGTGTTCAAGAACGACATCTTGCGCTTCGTCTTGGGTTAGGGCCCGGTGTTCTTCGATCTCTCGCCTTTCGCCCGCGAGCTCTCGCGGCGGGCGGGCGGGCCGCTGCTCGCCCTCGATGCCTCGGCCTTCACCGCCTCGGTGGCGGTAGCCTCGGCGGCGGGGCTCTTCGAGCGGACGCTCGCGGCGAACGCGCTGCCTTCGGAGGGCTTGCTCGGCGCGGTGCGCGCGGCGCTCGCGGAGGCGGACGTACGTCCCGCGGCGCTAGCTGGGATCGCGGTCGGTCTCGGTCCGGGATCCTTCACTGGGCTGCGCGTGGCGCTCGCGCTCGTCAAGGGGCTGGCGTTCGGTTACGGCACTCCTGTCTATGGGGTCTCCAGCCTGGCCTTGCTAGCGCAGGCGCTTGGGCCTGGGAGGGTGGCGGTGGCGCTCGATGCGCGCCGCGGCGACGTCTACCTCGCGCTCTATGAGGTGAGTCCCGCGCTCGAGGTCACGGCTTCATGTGAGGACCACGTGTGCTCTTTGTCCGAGGCCGCAAAGCTCCTCGCGCTGCACGGCGAAGCTCTCGTCACCGATCTTTCGCCCGAGCTTTTGACCCCCCTCGCCCCACGGGCGTCGGTACATACTCCCGTGCCGCGCGCGGCGGGGGCGTTGGTGCTCGCCTCCGCGCGCCTGCTTGCGGGTGAGGGGGAGAGCCTGCGGGCGATCACGCCGCGCTATCTCCGGGTGTCCGAGGCCGAGCGGGCGCTTCGCAGGTAGATTCGCAGCCGGGCGCGACATAGCGTAGTCTAAATACCGAGGAGCGGATCATGAACGACGGCGATGTCGTAATCGGTGACTCTCAGGTCTCGGACGAGCTACGCCAGGAGGCCGCGGCCGAGCTCGAGTCCGCCGAGCGCGAGCTCGCCGAGCAGGAGCAGACGCTTGAGGCCCGGTTGCAGATGGCGAAGCGCCGCTCGGAGAGCCTGGTCTTGCAGATCCGTCAGATCCTCGAGGGGCTGCGCGACGCCGAGGACAAGCCGCTCACCCGCGCGCTCCAAAAGCAGCTCCAGAAGCTCGCCGTGCCGGCCTTGAGCTTGTCTCGTCCCCTCGTCGAGGCCCGCGCCGCGCGCATGGCCGCGCTCGCGGCGCGCCGCGAGGCCCACGCCAAGATCGAGGGCGCGCTCACCGAGAACAGCCAGCTCCTCGTGCGCTTGAGCCGTCAGGTGGCCGAGCTTA
>CAYXQW010000339.1:0-301 GCA_964466695.1 uncultured Bdellovibrionales bacterium | reverse complement strand
GCGGCCGCGCCACCCGCGCCATCGCCTGCCGCGCCGAAGGCCACAGCGCCGCCGCCTCTGCCGCGCCCCGAGGACCGTCGCGCCACCCCGCGCGTCGAGTTCGAGCGCACGGTAGATTTCCAGAGCGAGGACAACTTCTTCACCGGCTTCGCCAACGACATCAGCACCGGCGGCTTGTTCGTGGCCACGCTCGAGCCCCCTCCACGCGGCACCGCCGTGAGCCTCGTCTTCTCCCTGCCTGACGGGAGACGAATCGAGGCCGAGGGGGAGGTACGCTGGACCCGTGAGTATAACGACCGCG
>CAYXQW010000338.1:0-3847 GCA_964466695.1 uncultured Bdellovibrionales bacterium | reverse complement strand
GCGGGGTCCACCAACGCGACCTCGAGGCGCGCCTCGTCGGACGCGAGCTGCACCGCCGCGACGCGGGCCTTGCTCGGCGCGCCGCCCGCTACCGAGACGTATACCTCCGCGTCGGTGGCCGCCGCCTCGGAGCGCGGCACCTCGAAGACGAGGTGCACGAGGAGGTTGTCGCGCAGCAACACCGCGCGTTGGTCCTTGTCGACCGCCTGCCCCTTTTGCACCGCGATCTGCACCACCGAGGCGGCGAAGGGCGCGAGCACCTGCTTGCCCGCGAGCTTCTTCTCGATCTCCGCGAGGTTCTTGCGCGCCTTCGTGAGCGCCTGCTTGGCCTTGGCCTCCTGCTGCATCGGCTTGCGCTCGCTCTTTTGAAGCTCGGCGAGCTTGCGCGTGGCCTTCGCCTTGCTCTTACGCCACTTCGAAAGCTCGGCCTTCGGGGGCTTGCCGGAGGCCGAAAGCTCCGCGAGCTTGCGCTCGGCCTCCGTGCGCTCGGCGATCGCTGCCTCGCGCTGCTGCCGCAAGGTCGCCACCTTGGAGGTGCTCGCGTCCCACCTCTCGACCGCCTTCTCGACCGCCGCCTTCGCCGCGGCGACCTTCTTCGCGAGCGCGGGCGGCATGGCCAAAGATACGAGTACCTGATCTTGTTGAACCGTGGCGCCGAGGCTCGCGCTGAGCTGTGCGACCTTGCCGCGCGCGGGGATCGCCGTCCAGGCCTCACGCGCGGCGCGTACCGCAGCGGCGGGTCTCTCGTGGTAGAGCGGCAGGCGCTCTCCCTTCAAGATCGCCACCGAGACCTTCGCCGCGCCCTCGAACAACCTGTTGGCCGAGGCGAAGTAATAGAGCGCCCCGCCGACCCCGAGCACCACCACCGCGAGCACGAACAGCCACAAGAGCCGCGAGCGCATGCTGTCCTCGCGCTCTTCGCCGTAAGGAGAGTCGTGCCCGATGCTGCCCGTGCTCATGAGCCCCGTGTCTCCCGAGGGCGCGACCTCGAGCGCGATCTCGGGGAAGAGCTCTTTGGCCTGATTCCAGAGGTAGTCCACCTCGGCCGGCCCGCTCGAGTCACCGATGATCTCGAGGTGACTGACCAGGCGCGCGAGCCGGCTGTCGTTCGGGCTGAGCTCTTTTGCGGCGAGGAAGTAGTCGCGCGCGTGCACGATGTAGCCCTGCCGCACGTGCAGCAAGGCGCTCTTGAGCAGGCGCTTGAGCTCGACCTCGTCGACCTCGGGCTCCGGCGTGTCGAGCAACGCCGCGTCGATATACTCCTCGGCCTCCTCCGGCTCCCCCTCGGGCTCGGGGCGCGGCATCACCCCGGTCTCGCCGTCGCTGCCATCGGCTTGTGCGATGAAGCCCATGGACTCGAGCTGGTTTATGAACTTCACGAGGTCGGGCTCGGAGATGTCGAAATTGTACTCTTGCTTGACCGCGCCGATGACCTCGTCGAGCTCCCGCTCGCCATCGAGCTTCTGCGCGATGAGGTACTCGATCTCGTAGAGGCGGAAGCTCGTCTGGGTCTTCGGGTCGTCGATCCTGTAGAAGACCACGCCCTGCTGCTCTTCGCGGGAGCAAGTGAGGTCAGTGCGAAAACGGGGTTGCATGCGGAGCTATTGACCCTCGGCAGAAGGGCCGCCGCGCGAAACGGCCGACCTCGACATGCAGGTGAGTATAGGTCGAGGAGGGCGCCTCGCGCAAAGGATTCGTAAAAACCGCGCGCGCGCGCGATTTGCGAGGCCTGGCGGTTGCCGTGGGCGCGCGTGGCTGGTTAATAAAATAAATGATGAATAAGCACCTCGCGCGCTTCATAGAAGAGACGGCCAAGCTCACCAACCCCGAGCGCATCCACTGGTGCGACGGCAGCCAGGCCGAGGCCGAGAGCCTCCTCGCCGCCGCCACCGCCGAGCGTGTGCTCATCCCGCTCGATCAAGATCGCTGGCCGGGCTGCTACTACCATCACTCCAATCCCAACGACGTCGCGCGCGCCGAGCACCTCACCTACATCTGTACGAAGACGCGCGCCGAGGCTGGCCCCATGAACAATTGGATGGCGCCGGACGAGGCCTATCGCAAGCTCGGTGCTCTCCTCGAAGGCGCCATGCGCGGCCGTACGATGTACGTGGTGCCGTACATCATGGGCCCGGCCACCTCGACGTTCGTCAAGGTGGGGGTGATGGTCACCGACTCGCTCTACGTGGTGCTCAACATGCGCGTGATGGCCCGCATGGGGAAGGTGGCCAAAGAGCACCTCGGCGACAGCGATGACTTCAACCGCGGGGTGCACGCGGTGCGCGACTGCGACCCCGAGCGGCGCTTCATCTGCCACTTCCCCGAGGACAACACCATCTGGTCGGTGGGCTCGGGGTATGGCGGCAACGCGTTGCTCGGCAAGAAGTGTCTCGCCTTGCGCATCGCCTCCTGGCAGGGCCACAAGGAGGGCTGGCTCGCCGAGCACATGCTGGTCCTCGCCGCCGAGAGTCCCGAGGGCGAGGTGTCCTACGTGGCCGCGGCCTTCCCGAGCGCGTGCGGCAAGACCAACTTCGCCATGATGGTGCCGCCGCGCTCGTTCGACGGCTGGTCCATCCGCACCGTGGGCGACGACATCGCGTGGATGCGGGTCGGCGACGGCGGCCAGCTCTGGGCGGTGAACCCCGAGTACCGGCTACTTCGGCGTCGTGCCGGGCACGAACCACCGCACCAACCCGAACGCCATGCGCACCATCGCCAAAGACACCATCTTCACGAACGTGGCGCGCACGGCCGAGGGCGATGTTTGGTGGGAAGGCAAGGACAACCCGCCGAGCGCGGGGCTTTTCGACTGGCGCGGCGAAGAGTGGCACGGGGCCGGGCCCGCCGCGCACCCGAACAGTCGCTTCACCTCGCCCATGAGCAACAACCCGGCGCTCTCGCGCGTGGCCCACGATCCGAAGGGCGTGCCCATCTCGGCCATCATCTTCGGCGGCCGGCGCTCCGACACCATGCCGCTCGTCTTGCAGTCGTTCAACTGGCTGCAAGGGGTGCAGCTCGCGTCCACCTTGGGCTCCGAGACCACCACCGCGCAGATGGGCTCGGTGGGCAGTATCCGCCGCGATCCCATGGCCATGCTGCCCTTCGCGGGTTACGACATGGGTACGTACCTGCAGCACTGGATCGCTATCCAGGCCAAGATCCCGAACCCGCCGAAGATCTATATGGTCAACTGGTTCCGCAAGAGCCCGAACGACGAGCTGCTCTGGCCCGGTTACTGCGAGAACATGCGCGTCCTCAAGTGGATCCTCGACCGCTCGCACGGTCGGGTGGGGGCCATCGAGACCCCCGTCGGTTACATCCCGAGGCTCGAGAACTTGAACCTCTCCGGGCTCAACATCGACCTCAGTGCCGTACGCGCGGCCGCCCGCGTCGATCTCGACGAGTGGGAGTGTGAGCTCATCGCGCAAGGAGAGTTCTACGCGAAGCTCGGGCCGACACTGCCGCGCGCGCTCGAGCTCCAACGGCAGTTGCTGCTCGAGCGCGTGCGCATCGTGCGCGCCGCGCGGTCAGGGCCCGGTGCGAAATAACTCGATCGACTTATTTCGCGCCGAGCCCTGAGGTCGTGTCTTCAAAGTCGGTTGATCTACCGAGCCTTGCTGTTTGTACAGAAATATGGGGAGCAATCCGTACCGCGACCGTGAGGGAGCGGCAGAACCATGCGACGGGTATCCACTGGCCTACTTCATACATGGCTGGGCTTTGCATGCCGTCAACGTGAGGACCAATCATGTGCTCGCGGTTGTTTCGGCGGCATGTGTTCCGGCGCGCTCACGTCATCCCCGCGAAAGCCTCATGATCCTACACATCTTTTGCTTGACAGCGAAAA
>CAYXQW010000337.1:0-3856 GCA_964466695.1 uncultured Bdellovibrionales bacterium | reverse complement strand
GCGTGTTGCTCGCCGCGTGCCGCTCTACCTTGAGGCTCGTGAGCGTATTCGCGCACGAGGCCGTTGCCAGAAGGTGCAAAAGCGGCACGTTGATGTCACCACCCGCGCACGTCGGCGCCGGGGTGCTCAAGGTGAAGGTGTCACTAGCGTCGCAGCACATGTCGTCGATGAGGCTGTTGCAGTCATCGTCGATCCCGTTGTCGCAGAGCTCGGCCGCGCCGGGCGCGCCCCCATCGGCGCAAGCGCAGTTGGGCACGCCCTCGTCGACAAAGCCGTCGCAGTCATCATCGAGGTTGTTGCAAAGCTCGATGGCCTCCGGGTAAGCCACGGCGCGCTCGTCATCGCAGTCGCCGCCGCGCGTGGCCGTGTACACCCCCTCGGGCGCGCACAGGCAGCGGTCCTCGGTGGTGACGCCGTAACCGTCGCCGTCGGCGTCGGGATAGTAAGGAAGGCACTCCGAGCTCACGCCCTCGTCGACCTCGCCGTCGCAGTCGTTGTCGAGCCCGTCGCAGAGCTCGACGCCGCCGAAGGTCGGCTCGCACAGCGAGCTTATGCACGCCGTCCAGCGTCGATCCGTCCCGCAGGTGCGGCAGCCGTCGACGCAGTCGGTGGCACCCAGGCGGCAGGACAAGAACGCCCCCACCGCGGGGCACGCATCACCCGTCACGATCTCCGTGGGGCAGTAGGCGTCCGGCGTGTTGCACCCCACCTCGATCCGCGGCACGCAGAGCCCCGTATCGATCCGACAGACATATCCCGAGGCGCACGCGCCCTCGTCGCACGCGAGGCCGTCGAACGAGATCGTAACCTTCGAGCACATAGCGCCCGCAAAAACGAGGGCCAACAATGAGAGCCCCGGCACGACTTTTCGCATGATCGCTCCTCGCCTTCGCTCAAAAATCGTAGGCCACGCTCACGCTCGGCCCCAAGCTCACGCCGACGGCCACCTCTGGCACGAAGACATCCTGCAAGGCGAGCATGGCCGCCCCGGCGCCCAAGGCCAAGCCGCCAAAAAGCAACGAGAGGTTGGCCCTGTGGATCAAATCGTCGGCCCGCGCCTGCTTTTCATACGCGGCGAGCTGCGTCGTGCCCGCGGCGCCATAGACCACCGAGCGCTCTTGCGATCTTGCCTCGGCCGCCGACACCGTCCCGAGCCCGAGCAGACCCACGCCCACAACCGCGAACCCTACCCCCGTGTAACGCCAGAACGCCGGCGTACGCCACAAGGGCGGCTCCCGCACGACCTCGACCTCGACCGCGCGCGACACAGGCGCCGGAGGAGGCAAAGGAGCCTCGACCATACGCGGCTTCGCGGGAGGCTCGGACACCGCGAACGGGTCGTCCTTGGGCGGGCTCTTGCGCGCGGCGGCGATCGCGCCACGCGCCATGTGCCGATCGACCCCGAAGAGCTCGCTCGCCATCGCCGCGATCTGTTGATTGACCTCGGCCTCGGTCTTGATCTCGACGCGCGACTGCTTTGCCGGCGCGCCCCCACCGACCTCGACCAGCGTCACCTGCAAGGTCGTGCCCGAAGGCGACGAGGTCAAGCGCGCGTGCGCAAGAGATCCTGCGCCGAGCCTCGCCCCGAGACGACCGAGGCAGGCGGCGTTGGCCTCGCAGATCGAGGCGTCCCGCTCCACGTTGGGGCCGAAGCGACGGCGCAGCTCCTCGCCCAAGACGAGCTCGCCCCGCAGCAACGTGCGATTGAGGGCGCCGAGCGCGCTCTCTACCGCGAGCGCAATGTCTTGCGGCTGCGCACCGGCGCGAGAGAGCACGAACGCGGTCTCGCCGGCGCGCGCGCACGGCGCGGCCAACAACACGATAAACAGGACCGATAAACGCGGCAGAGAGACCATGATCGGCATCTTAACCGGAAAGAAGCGGAAGGGCGAATCACCCGCCCTTCTTGAGCTCGACGAGCACCAGCTTGGCGATGGCCTTGAGGGTGTCGAACACGCCGTCGCCACGGGTGGCGGAGCCCTCGAAGTCCGGCACCTGGCGTGGGTTCAGCAGGCGGCGCAGCTCTTCGGTGGTGGCGGCGTTGGGCAGATCGCGCTTGTTGTACTGGATGACGAAGGGGATCTTGTCGAGGTCGTAGCCCTGCTCGCCGAGGTTCGTGCGTAGGTTCTCGAACGACTCGAGGTTGGCCTCCATGCGCTCTATCTGCGAGTCGGCGACGAAGACCACGCCGTCTACGCCCTTCAAGATGAGCTTGCGGCTCGCGTCGTAGAAGACCTGCCCGGGCACCGTGTAGAGGTGGAAGCGCGTCTTGAAGCCGCGGATCTCGCCGAGAGACAGCGGCAAGAAGTCAAAGAACAAGGTGCGCTCGGTCTCGGTCGCGAGCGAGATCATCTTGCCCTTAGCCTCGGGGTTGGTCTTGTTGTAGATGTACTGCAAGTTCGTCGTTTTACCGCACAGACCAGGGCCGTAGTAAACGATCTTACAGTTGATTTCTCGTGAGCTGTAGTTGATGAAGGACATGGCGGCTCGGTCGCTTCTCGCCTCTTCTTAAAGCTTAGCTAAAGAGGTTGTCGATGTCGTCGTCGGTGATTTCACCGAAGGGCGTGGCCTGAGACTGCTTCTCTGCCTTCGCCAAGATCGTATGGAAGATCTGAGTCAGCTCTTCGCTGCTCTTCTTCACCCGCAAGCGAACGAGACCGAGGCTCGAGCGCTGATCGAACATGACCACCAAGATGGCTCTCTGGGCGACGATCGAAAGGTGAAGGTTGTCTTTTTCGCCTTCGTGAAAAACGTTGGGGAACTCCTTTTCGCCGATGAGCTTCGCGAGACCGCTGGTCGCCGCGTAGTTTCCAGCCGTGAGGGACGCGAGGGAGGTAGTATCGAGGTTGTCTACTTCGCCGCTCGAGGTGATGAACTGCCCGTTCTTATCGACGAGCAAGACCGCCTTCGCGTTGGCTTCGCGCGTGAGGCGCTCGCAAACCGCAGCGATTTGCCGAAACTCCTCTTCATACAACACCATTTGCTGATCGACCATAATCACCCCGATCGAACTCTGATCTTCATCCGAATACCAAAGGAGCAAGACCCATGCAAGCCGCCCGCACGCGACTGCCCGTGCGCGACCTTTGAATCCTACCCGCAAAACGTGGCATTCCCCAACGAGAAAAGAGGCTCGTGCCAAGGAATGACGGCTTGGCGTGTGCTCTGTTCTGCGTCCTTGCCAGCGCCGCCAGGCTCCTTATCTTCACAAATGGACGGTCAATAAACGCCCTCTTGCGACGGCGAGAACTGCGCGGGATCCGATCCATGAAAACGAACATCTTCAGATTTCTAGCGCTGAGGGCGGCCGACTCCACTGCGGTTGAGTCCCGCACAGCAGCGATTGTGCGTGACGAGCGCCCGTTTTTTCAGACGCCCGTCGGACTCATGGTGGCCGACAAAGATCAACCACTCAAAGAAGCCGAGGTGATACAGCAGGCGCGAAACTTCGTCGCGCAGGCGGGCTATGGTGTGGAGAATCGGTCGCCGCTTCTTGAAAAGCTGCGAGAGCTTGTCGCCCGCCACCAGGCGTCGTTCGACCGCGCCGTGTTCAAGTCGGATGTGAACAAGATCCTTGGTGCCTCGCCTGCGGAATTTGTTGCGGGTCCGTCGTTTTCACCCCTACAAAACGAAACGTGGGACAAGCTCTATGCGTTCTATGTCATCAAGCGTGTTGAGCCGCTGGATCTCGGAGGGATCCTCCATGACCTCCGATTGCTCAACCTGATTCGCGCGATGTCCCACGGCTTCGAGCCTGGCTCCTCCGATGATCTGATGAACCATGTTGACGCGCGGGTTATTGTTCCGAAACGTCTGGCCGCCTTTGTGCCCACCTCTCAAAAGAAGCCCACCGCCG
>CAYXQW010000336.1:3223-3873 GCA_964466695.1 uncultured Bdellovibrionales bacterium | reverse complement strand
ATCGTCCGCACCCCGTCCCCTAACGCAAAACGTTGCACGTAGCACTCTGCACTGCGGACGCAGTCCGCACGGTTTCTTAACGTAGCACTTAGCACTGTGACCAAAGGTCACACCGCACTCTGCACTGCGGACGCAGTCCGCACTATCCCTTCCTCCTCCCAACGCTTTCCACGTGCCCCCTCGAAATCCCTGTCAGTCGGGAAAGTTGACGAACTGAGACGCCTTCCCTCAGCAGCTCCGCGATGGCCCGGTCCATCCTGTCTAGCACCAACTGCTGCAACTCTCCCGTTTCTTGAACGCGGGCAACCTTCCGGATCAGGCTGATTGCTTTCGTGTCTGAAAGTCCTTTGGCTTTTTCGAGGATATCAAGAAATGCTCCTGAAACCGGAACGCGCATCAGTTCATCAAACTGCTCCCTGGTGATCATGCTGTACAGCAGGTTGGTATCCACCAGCTGGTCCGCATCCGGGTTCACATAGGCGTGATAACTGCTGTATGCGTATTCCCCCGCGCTGGCTGGCAAGCCGGCCTTGACAGGATTCTGGTGGATGTACCGAATCAGGCTCAGAAAATAGCCGTCGTCGCTGACCGCCTCGCTCTTGTACCGGTCCTGGAAAAGGTGTCCAGACCGGCCGTACTTGCGGTTTATC
>CAYXQW010000336.1:0-3213 GCA_964466695.1 uncultured Bdellovibrionales bacterium | reverse complement strand
ACAAAGCGGATGCCGATCCGCTTCATGACAGTGCTGATATCCTCGTCCTCCGCTTGGATCAGCAGATGGACGTGGTTGCCCATCAGGCAGTATGCGTGCAGCTTGAATCCAGAAATAACCTTGCACTCCCGCAGCACTTCCAGGAACAGTATGTAGTCTTCCGGCTCAAGGAAAAGCTGCTGCCGGTTGATGCCCCGTAGCATGACGTGATATAGGTTGGAGTCTGTCTTCTTCCGTGCGAGTCTCGGCATCACAAACCACCTTTTTCAAAGGAGATGTCAAAAATCAGGATAGAGAAAAGATTGTGAAATGTCAATCGTCAAAGAACCGTCCCCTGTCGCATACACAGGTTTTCGCAAGGATGGCCGCGAAGCGGAACAGCCCGAACCGTCGGAGCATCGGCTCAATATCCGCGTTCCAGGTGTTCCGGTCCACATGATACAGGAACAGTGCATAGTCGCACAACTGGCGAAGACCCAGGCCGGTCCCCAGCATATGAAAGCGCATGTGCAGGATCAGAGACAGCATCTGGTACCTGTCCTGCAGGACCGGGAAAGCATGACCGTCCATTACATCATTCCTCACACCAACAAGGGCGCTAGAGAGTTTAGTGCGGATCAGGTCCCCCACTTCACCGGATGGAAGATCGGATATTGCTTTGTGTATTTCGATCTTTACACTGTCCTTATAGAACATCTCATCATAACTGGGGTTGCGCGGCGTGTGCTGATATCCTTTCAGGGAGAGCGCCTCAAGAGCTCGTTTATAATCCTTCTCGTTGATCAACACGTCAATGTCACCCTGTACCCTCAGTTCCGGTTTCGGGTAAAGGGCTGCGACGCTTGAGCCTTTGAGTATCGCGTATGGAACACCAGATTGATTCAGGACTTTGACAAGATCATCCTGGGCTGCCATGATGCGCTCATTTTCAGCCAATTGAAGGATCACCTGGTTGAATGCGCGAGAAAAAGCGACGTCAGGCGGTTTGATTTCTTCAGGTAACAAAGAGGCCGCTTCTACTGCCAGCGGAAGCACTGTCTGCTGCCTGGCTTCAGTAAACACCGCCTTCCAGTCCGTCCCAGGGGTGATTGAGTCAGCAAGATCTTCAGATGCAAACAAGGCCCGCCGCAGCAACGCCAGGAGCGCGGCTTCTCCGGGCTTCACAGAAGGCATATCCCGCCCGCCCTTGGTCACGCTGAAGCGTCGAAACGTTTTTACCATGCCTTATGATACGGAAACCAGCCGGCACACGTCAACAGCCCGCCGCTAAGAGCACGGCAGGCTGAGACAGTATTGGTTTTACGCAATAGGATCAGTGTTTGTCGATTTTGTCGTACAAGTCAAACCGCTCGTAGAGGTTCTGCATCCAGCGGAGTATTTCCGCCAGCTCAAATACTGCCACTCCAGCGAGTAAACTCATACCGGCGTAGGCGATAAAGCCGCGGAAGCCAAAGCCCTCGCGTGAGTCAGCCAGGACAGCGATGGAAAAGATAAACCCAACAAACATCGCGAGCAGGGCCAGGATCTTGAATAGTTTCACCAGCGGACCCCCGGCAACCAGTTCAGCCAGTAAGGTAGTCTTTTTCTTGTTCGTCATGGTCTGACTCCTTTCATTTGTCGTCGTATCGCGTTCATTGATTCGGATATTCCGGTATTGAACAACTGTGAATAAAGATACTACATCCGATGAGATTTTTCAAGCGAAAAAACGAAGAAAATCCAAGAATTTCCTTGGAAATATGACAGCAACTGTTCCGCGGAACGGATATCCGAACATTGCCGGAATTGAACGGACAGTTTCGTGATATTTCAGCGCACTCCCGCGAAAGTAACATAAGCGGTACCCTGATAACAAAATCGGAATAAAGGAATAGACCGGCCGTCCATGCATCGAAGGTACGTTTGGCCCTTCTGCCCGCAAGCCGTCACTCGCCGGGGTGCTAACATCTTCTGCCCCTCACTTTTTTGATCAGATTCCTGACCGGTTCCTTGAGCATGACGAGCTCGATCATTTTGTACTTCTGCACGACGTACAGTGCCTTTTTCTTTAGGTTCAAGTCTGAGAATTTCATCAGCCTGAGGGTGGCCCTGAATTCCCGGTCCTCAAGAAGTTCGGCGATCCGCCGCCTGGTTTTAAAGTAACTGCCCCGAGCGGTTCTCGCCTCGTTTTTAATTGCCGAGTTCATGCAGATCAGGTGCTTGCTCAGGGCCGCGGGCAGCAGGGCGGGGAGCGCCACCTTTTCAAGCAGGTTCTTCATTTCCCTCAGGTAAATCTTGTATTTCCCCCACAGCACATGCGAACCCCTCATTCTCTTCGTCGTCGAATTTGGGTTCATGACGTGGTAGTAATAAGGAACATCCGAACAAACCACGGTCCTCGTATGCAGCAGGTATTCAATCACGAACAGCTTGTCTTCCCCTATTTCAACCTGTTCATTGTTGCGGATATGATGTAAATCGATAACCTGTTTCCTGAACAGCTTGCTCCATTGCGAGGCAAAGAAAACGTCTCTGGAACTCTTATAATCGATGACCTTCCTGATCAGCCGCATGCCTTCATTACCATAAACTCCTTTATAAGACGTCCTGATCTGGTAACATACGGAGGGGGCGGTCACAAAATAACTGTTGTAGGCGACAAGGTCGCAGTCTGTCTCCTCTATGTCAGTTACCATTTTTTGCAGCATTTGTTCAGAAATATAATCATCGCTGTCAACGAACATAACATATTTGCCCGACGCTGTCTTCAAGCCGGCATTCCTGGCGGAAGACGCACCCCCGTGGGATTTATGAGTCACTTTGACACGTTGGTCCAGACTCGCGAAGTTGTCGCAGATCTCCCCGCTTCGGTCCTCAGAACCGTCATCAACCAGGATCAGTTCAAAATCCATATAGGTCTGCATGAGGATCGACCCGACGCATTGTTTCAGGTACTTGTCCGTGTTGTAGACGGGTACGATGACGCTTGTTTCAGGCAAGGGATGTCGCTCCTTCGTTGGATAATAACACCTCATGATGATTGCTCCAAATTGGGAAAAGTGACTGGGAGAAGTAATCCATGCTTCAAAATCAACCGGCCATGCGATAGACACAGGATGTTACACCCAATCCAGCCAGATTGTCCAATCCAGGTCCAAACTTCTGATTTCTCCCCAATCCCACAGTTTTAGCATATCATACGGTCAGCAAATAGGATATGGCAATCCGGACAGG
>CAYXQW010000335.1:0-3883 GCA_964466695.1 uncultured Bdellovibrionales bacterium | reverse complement strand
GGCGTAGAGGGTGACCGGACCTGCGGGGGGGGTTCCCTCGGAGTTATAGAAGAAGACCCAGTCGTTGTACTTTGCGCCGGCGTCGGCCACGGCGAGCTTCTGCTGCGCCTCCTTGGAGAGGGTGCGGGTAGTTATGTCTGTCTGGATGCTGGCCAGCGCGGCGTCGTAGTAAGTGTCGAACTGCGCGATGGCGTCTTGCGTCTGGCGGTCGCGTTGGGCCTCGAGGTTTGTCACCTCGGCCTCGAGCGCGGCGATATCGGCATGGTCGGCGCCGCCCGCGCGCGCGTCGGCGAGCTCTTGGTTCTTGGTGTCGATGTCGTCCTGATACGCCGCGGTGTTGGACTCGGTGATGTACTGGTGGACGAGCGCGGGGTCGCCGCTCTCTAGCACCTCGTCGGGGATGAACTGATTCATGTTGCGGTCGGCGAGGGGGCCGTTCTCGGGGTTGAACGTCAGCGCCGCGGCGGAGAGGATCTCCCCCGCGCGCACCGGGCCTACCATGGCTTCGAGGGCCGTCGTCGCGACCTCCATGCCAAACCCCGCCGCGAGCCAGGCGTTCACGAGCTGCGCGCCGCTTTCGGAGCTCAAGGCCGCAGCCTCGTTCGCCCCGGGCTCGAGGAGCAGGCCGGCGTCGGCGTTGTGGAGGCCGCTCTCGAAGCTCGCGAGGCGCGGCAAGAGCTCGCAGTAGCTCTCGGCCGTGAGTGGCACGAGGGGTGGCATGAGCTTGCCGTCTTCGAGGCGCGGCAAGACGCCGGTGGCGTTTTGAAGATGCGTCTGTAGCGCGAGATCGGCGGCGGCGAGCTCCTTCGATCCTTGCGCGAGCTTTGCGGCATCTACCGGCTCGTCAACGCGGAAGACCGGAGGATCACCGGGCTTCCAGGCGGCGACCTCCTCGCGAAACTCCTCGCGCTCATCCTCGGGGATGCCGGCCAGGTCGGCGGCCTTGTCGTAGGCCTCCGTGATCGAATTCTCCGCTTGCTCGAGAGCATCTTGGGCGCGCTGGGCGTTGGCCTGAGCTTGCATGAGCTGCTCGCGCGCCTCTTGGGCTTGTCTTTGCGCCTCTTCATAGCGCTTCTGCGCGGCGCGCAGGGCCTCCTCATCGTTCTTCAAGGCCGCCTCGAGGTCGCGTTGGGCCTTCGCGAGCTCGGCGGTGGCCTCTGCGAGCTCGCGCTCTTTTTGGGCGAGCTGCTGCTCGACCGCGCTCGCCTGCGCTTCGAGCGCGGCGATTTGACTTTCGATCCTATGGAGGGCCGAGAGGTACGTGCTCATGTCGGCGTTGAAGCGCGCGCTGTCGAAGACGCGCACGGACTTCGTGACGCCGTCCTCGGTCCTCTGCTCGGTGCGCCAATACTTGCTCTCGTTCGGCGGCTTGAGCGCGCTCTTCTCCTGCTCCAGGATGGCGAGAGCCTCCTGGATAGTGGCGAGCGCCTGGTTCAATGATGCGATCTGGGAGCTTATCCCGGAGATCTTGTTGGTCGCCGCGTCCACCGCAGCTTGCGCCGATGCGCTCTGCGTGGCTGAGACTTTGGGCCTTGGACCTACACCACCGACGATGAGACTCATGAGTAAACCTCCAAAGTTGACGCTTTACGGCACAGCGCTCCCCTCGCGGCGGCGTAATCAAAACAGATCGAGCTATACGGCGGTATACTTATTGGTCATGAGGCGAAGTATCTCGAGTCGGGCTGGCCTCGTCGCGTGACATTACCGAGCGCGTGTATGGTTGGTTAAAAAAACGCCGGTAGATTTCGAGGCCCAGCTCGCGCTAAGCTTTAAGCTAGCGAGCGCACGCACGCGCCTTGAGGAGCTCAGGCAAAACAACATGCAGACCGCGACCGGGCTTTTGGCCTATCTCTTGAGCTTTCGTCCTTACGTCTTGCTCCCCGTCATCATCTTGCTGCTCGCGCTCGTCTTTCGCATCAAGCTCGCCGTCGCCATGCGCTCGGCGCTCGCGATCGGCATCGGCTTCGTCGGCATCTTCATGGTGTTCGACTACTTCGTGGCCCTCATAAACCCCGTGGTGCAAGCGCTGATCGCGCGCGCGGGCCTGAGCTTCAACGTGCTCGACGTCGGCTGGCCGCCGCTCTCCATCATCACGTGGTCGTCGCACCTCGCGCCGCTGCTCGTCGGCGTCTTGCTCGGGGTGAACGTCGTGATGCTGCTGCTCAAGCTCACCAAGACCATAGATATAGATATTTGGAACTATTGGCACGTGATACTATTGGCGGTCATGGTGTATCACGCGACCGATAGTTACACGTCGGCGATAGTATCGGCCGTGCTCTCGTTCGTGGTGGTGCTCAAGCTCTCGGAGTGGAGCGCCCCGGCGGTGCGCCGCTTCTCCGGCTTGCAGGGCATCGCCATCCCGCACCTCTCAGCCATCACATACCTGCCGATCGCGGTCGTAGGTAACCTCCTCGTCGACAAGATCCCCTACGTGAGCAAGCTTGAGCTCGATCCCGAGAGCATGCGCCGCAAGCTCGGGCTCTTGGGTGAACCCATGGTGATAGGCTTCCTCCTCGGGATCGCGCTCGGGGTGGGCGGCGGCTACGACGTAAAGAAGATAGGCGAGCTTGCCTTCGGCTTCGCGGCGGTGATCTACATCCTGCCCCTCGTCTGCAACATCCTCGGCTCGGCCTTGATCCCGATCTCCGAGGGCATGAAGGACTTTATCGCCAAGCACCTGCCGCGGATGGGCGAGACCTACATCGGCCTCGACGTGGCCGTGCTCTTCGGGGTGCCGTCGGTCGTGGTCACCTCCATCATCCTCGTGCCGGTCGCGCTCGTGCTCGCGTTCTTGTTGCCCGGCATAAGCTTCATCCCGCTCGGCGACTTGACCAACTTCGTCGTCCCCGTGGCCATTATAAGCCTCGCGAGCCGGGGCAACGTCCTGCGCTCCTTGATCATCGGCGTGCCCGTGATCGTCGCCAACCTCTACTTCGCCACGCACCTCGCCGGCCTGTTCGCCAAGATGGCGCGCGCGGTGAATTACCGCATCAGCGGCTACGACGGGCTGTTTACGAGCTTTCTAGACGGCGGCAATCCCTGGCGTGGCTTCGTGGTGAGGCTTGCCGAGTGGAGCCTCTGGGTGTGGCTCGCGCTGCCGCTCGTCCTCGGGATGATCTTCGTCACCTACCGGGTGCTACGGTCTGATCGGGACGCCGGCGTCGCGTAAGATCTGCTTTAAGTCCGGGATGGTGATCTCGCGGCGGTGAAAGACCCCCGCCGCCAACGCGGCGTCGACCCGGGTCTTCGTGAAGACATCGACGAAGTGCGACGTCGCGCCCGCGCCGCCCGAGGCGACGAGCGGGATGTGCACGCGGGCGCGGACGGCGTCGAGCTGCTCGAGATCATAGCCCTGACCCACGCCGTCGTGGCTCATGCAGTTGAGCACGAGCTCGCCGGCGCCGCGGTCCTCGGCCTCCTTGGCCCAGGCGAGGGTCAAAAGGCCGGTGCCGCGGACGCGGGTCTCGCTGCCGGTGTATTGATGCACGATGAATTCGCCGCCCAACCGCTCGCTGTCGATGCCGACCACGATGGCCTGCGAGCCGAAGGCCTGCGCGAGCTCCGAGATGAGCTCGGGCCGCTCGATGGCGGGGGAGTTGACCGAGATCTTGTCGGCGCCCGCGTTGAGGATGGCGCCCGCCTGCGCGACCGAGCGGATGCCGCCGGCGACGCAGAACGGGATGTCCAAAAGCTCCGCGGTCTCCTTCACCCACGCGAGCGACACCGAGCGGTCCTCGGCGCTCGCGGTGATGTCGTAGAAGACGAGCTCGTCGGCGCCTTGTCTGCGGTAGAGGTCCGCGAGCTCGAGCACGTCGCCCAAGATCTTGTGCTCGCGAAAACGGACGCCCTTGACCACCTTGCCTTCCTTGACGTCGAG
>CAYXQW010000334.1:3288-3896 GCA_964466695.1 uncultured Bdellovibrionales bacterium | reverse complement strand
AAGCTGGAGTCCATTCAGGGTCCACAGACCGCTGCTGATCGCAAGGCTCTTGCCGCGCAGGAGACCTTCGTCGAGGAGCTCCGCGCTTTCCTCGACGAAGTGAAGCGCGTGGCGCCCCTGTGGAACCCGAACCTCGACGACGGCGTCATCATCAACTTCTCGCTGCTCTGGCGCCTGGCGCCCCAGCACAAGCCCTGGCAGAAGGAGCTGAAGGCCACTTGGGACGCCCTGTGCGCTGGCGAGTACGACTGGGCCCACCTCGCCATGCACCTGTGGCCCGAGCGGGTCGTCCCGAAGTGTGCCAAGGACCGCAGTCTCGCCATCGCCCATGGCCTGGAGGAGGTCTTCTGGGTCGAGGGGAGCGACGGCAAATGGACATCGTGCAAAACGCCGACCACGCGGGTCGCCGAGCTCATCCGCGAGCGAACCTCCCCGGCCGTGCAGGATGCGCTGGAGCGGCTGCTGAAGGCGTCCGCGCCATCCGCAGGGGGAACAAAGAAGAAAGCCGTCCGCAAGAAGGCTGTGCGTATGGCAAAGCCAGCGAAAGCGACGGGGGGGCGCTCCTTGTGATCTGCCCGCAGATTGGCAGAATGTCGCAGACGTTTGGT
>CAYXQW010000334.1:0-3278 GCA_964466695.1 uncultured Bdellovibrionales bacterium | reverse complement strand
GCCGTCGTACGATCGGACTTTCGAGCCGGGAGGAGCCGCTCTTTCGGGCCATGCGTGACTCACTCTTGGCCACCGCTGCTCACTCGTTTGCGGTTGAAGAATACCATGGCGCCAGACATCAGGTGCGATTCTCAGGGAACGGCTCGTACGCGAGGCAGAGAGCTCGGTGTGAACTGTCCGACCTGATGGTGGTTGTCTATTCTCGGAAACTTGGTGCCGCTCGACTGAGTTACATCCAGGCGAAATCAGAGCGCAAGGTCCCGGCGTCGGCGACAGGCCCGGCGGGGCAAAGGCTGGCGGCCAACATGGAGCAGTGGCAGCTGCTGGCAACCCGCCCACGGATTCAAGGAGTCGGAGCGTTCAATCCGCCCGCGGACCTGCTGTCAAGTGCCCGGCAGTCCTCAATCGGAGCGTTCGCCTTCTTTCTTCGCGACCCCAACGGCCATTTTGAGACCTACTATGCTGCAGCGGATATGTTGGTGACTGGTGGAGCATACACTCAGCGCAATGGAACTCTCGTGGCTGTGCCAGACGTTTACCGATGTACACCAGCGCCCGAATGTCTGTCGGCCTTTGGGAACGCTTCTTTTGGCTCGGCACTTCACGCAATGATGATTGGTACACCCGTATGGCCAGCCACTGAGGCCACCGCGCCGATACTGCGTTGGCTTTCCAACGTCCTCCGCGCTGAATTACGGGCGAACGGTCCGAGTGACTTTGGGCTCCTGCGTGACCTGGCTAAAAGCCTTTGTGATGTTCAAGCGGACGAAGATGTCCCCCCGCGTGGGGCGTTTGGCGCCAGATACCTGGTCATCCTTAGAAGCGACTCAGCCGACGAGCGCGGACGACAGGGAGGCGAGGTCTGATGCATCCCTTCCACGAATACCTCTGCGGCCAGCTGGACCAGCTATTGGAGAAGCACGCCATCGTGGTCTTTTACGATCCACGACGAGAGTTCGAGCCGCTGTTCGAGCGGGAGCTCAAGGAGGTCGGGACCGGGTACGACGGCCTGCCGCGGGTGTTTGTGGGTGACCGGCTGACGTTCGTGGCACGGTACGAGGGTTCCTTTTTTGCGCTGCGCGCGCGGGTCGAGCCGATCGCGGAGCTCGACAGCCCGGACCCGCTCATCGTCTACCTGCCCGGCGTCACGCGGGATCGGCAGGCTTCCGTCTTGATGGAGCTCGAGAAGGGCGGAACCGCCTACGAGCCGCAGCTCAGGCGCCTGGCGTTGAACGTCCTGCGCAAGCGGTTCACTGACGGGCAGATCGACGAGATGCTTCGGCCAGTGGTGTTGGGCTACGACGACATCGTCTCGTTCCTGCGCCAGGGTGAGGAGGGCACGCCGGCCTCGACGCTCAGAACGATCTTCGAGGGAGCGCAGAGCGAGGCGCTCATCACGCATTGGCTCGCGGACTCGGCGAGGGATGTGGTGATCGAGGAGAAAGGGGGGTTGCCGGAGCTGCTGAAGCTCGTCGAGACTCGTCTCGGGCTGACTCTGGCGGAACAGTCGCCTATCGCCGAGGTTCGAGAGCGAGTGCTCCGCTACGTGCTGGTGGGGGAGTTCCGCTCGGATCTCGAGTGCCCGCCGCCGGTGTCGGTGGGCATGGTCCCGGTCCCGCCGAACGGCGAGCACGTGACACGGATCCGGGATGTGGCGGAGAGCCTGCGTCGGGGACACCCTGCGCAGTATGTCGAGCTCGCCACAAAGCTCGAATCGGCTCTTGGGCTGGCCAAGGCCGAGATTGATGCGCGCCACCTTGGGAGCATCGACACCTTCCGTTTCGAGGAGCGGGCGCTGCTGGGTCACGCGGGCGAGCTGGTGTGCGCGGGCGAGTACGCCAAGGCCATTGGCATCGTCGCTGGGCGGAGCTCGAGCTTCTGGGTCGACCGGGACGTGGGGCGGCAGTCGCAGTGGGAAGCCTGCCGCCTGATGGCAGAGCTCGGGCGTGAGCTCGACAAGGTACGCCCGGCGCTGGCCAAGGCCTCCCGGGACCCGCTCAAGTGGGTGCAGGCCTACACCGCCGAAGGTGGGTGGTTCCGCATCGACGAGCTCCAGCGGCGACTGGAGACGTGGGTCGCGCAAATGGACGAGGAGCCGGAGAGCGAGAAAGCGCTCGCTCTCGTTCGTCGCGAACACGAAGAGGTACTGAAGAAGATGGCCGACGGGTTTGCTGCCATCCTCGCGGAGGCCGGTTGGACCGTACCCGGGGCGCTACACCAAACCCACATCTACCCGGACGTCGTGCAGGCGATGGGCGGGCGCGTGGCCTACTTCCTCGTGGACGCCATGCGCTTCGAGATGGGCGTCGAGCTTGCGCGTCAGCTCGAGGGTGCCAAGGACGTGACCATTCGTCCTGCGATCGCCGCACTGCCGACGATCACCCCCCTGGGCATGGCCGCTCTCCTGCCCGGCGCTTCCGCGAGCTTCTCAGTGGTCGAGGAGAAGGGCAGGCTAACCTCACGTATTGAAGGCACGAGCATGGCAGGTTTGGCCGAGCGCCAGAAGTTCCTGAAGGCGAAGGTCCCGGATGTCGTCGATCTCACTTTGGACGACGTCAACGAGCGGCGCACCAGCGATCTTACCAAGCGCCTGGGTACAGCCAGCCTGGTTGTCGTCCGGTCTCAGGAAATCGATGCCCTGGGTGAGAACCTGCAGGCCGGCACGGCGCGCTCCGCGATGGCCAACGTCATCGGGCAAATCCGACGCGCAACAAAGAAGCTGGCTCGCTTGGGTATCGAGAGCTTCGTGGTGACCGCGGACCACGGCCACCAGTTTGCGATCCGCAAGGACGACGATATGAAGACGGATAACCCCGGCGGCAAGACGGTGGCATTGCACCGCCGCTGCTGGAGCGGACACGGCGGAACGACTCCGCCGGGAACGGTGAGGGTGACGGGAGCCGAGCTCGGGTACGAGAATGATCTCGATTTCGTCTTTCCCAGCGGCCTCGGCGTCTTCAAGGCCGGCGGCGGTCTCAGCTTTCACCACGGTGGAACGAGCCTGCAGGAGCTGGTGATCCCCGTCGTGACGCTGCGTTTCTCCATCCGCGACTCCAAGCCACCCGTGGGTCGCATGGCCGTCGTCAGCGGTGTGCCCGCGGTAATCACCAACCGGACGTTTGCCGTTCAGGTCCGTGTCATCGAGCAGATCGTGCTCGGGGCTTTGGCAGACGACACGGTCACGGCGCGCGTTCTGCTCATCGCCAAGCAAACGCAGGTCGGCCAGGCAGGCATGGCGCTCGGTGCCCAGTTGGATCGCGCCTCGGGCCTGCTGCACA
>CAYXQW010000333.1:0-3901 GCA_964466695.1 uncultured Bdellovibrionales bacterium | reverse complement strand
GCTGGCGCCGCGGCGGCGCGCGGCGAACTCGCCGGCTGCCGCCACCGCGATCTCCTTCGCCTGGGCCGGCGATCCGCAAAAGTCCATCGCGTACACGGCTGAGAGAACACAAGCGCTCTCGATCTCTACGTCACCCGCGCGGGAGATCCCGACTTCAACATCAACGTGAGCAACTTGACCGCCGGCACAGTCGAGGCAACATCATTGCGCTTCGCCCCGAGCGGCGCGCGCCTCGCCTACAGCGTCAAGACCGGCTCTACATACGCGCTCTTTACCGTGAGGCTCGAAAACCTCGGCGCCACCGTCGCGGTGGCTGATGAGATCTCGCGAGAAGCTTTCGTCTGGTCGCCCGACCGACGGGCAGCGCCTCGCTTACGTGGGCAGGAGTAACCTGCAAGACACGCTCCACGTGGTGCTCCCCGACGCCGCCGACACCACGCCGCCCATCTACACCGCGCCCGAGGCGGGCAGGATCATCGAGGTGAACTGGTCGCGAGAAGGCTCCGCGCTCGCCTTCGCGATGAACGACGGCGTAGCTCCGGGCATCTTCGCGATCTCCGCGGCGGGCGGCGGCGCCTGGCCGCTTACGCAAGACCTCCAAAGCGCGCTCGCTGCCGGCAGCTTCGCGTGGTGCGAGTAGCTCAGGACCTCAAGGAAGAGTGATCGAGACCGGGGTCACGCTGAAGGGGTCTTCGCCGTCGCCACGCTCGCCGTAATAGCTCATGCCCCAGCAAAAGAGCTCGCCGTCGATGCTCGCGCACGCGGCCGAAGAGCTCACCGCTACTTTCACGAAGGAGGTCATGGGTTCAGGTAGCCCCGGCACCAGCAAGGCCGTGTAGCTCTGCACCGTCGCAAGGCCGTGTCCGAGCTCGCCGTCGGGCCCATAACCCCAACAGTAGACTCGGTTTGAGGCCACCGCGCAGGTGACGTACCCCGCGGCGGAGATGCTGGTAGTCGTCCCCGCGGGGAGACCCCCCACCTTCACGCTTGGCGCCGAGGTGCTGCTCCCATAAAACCCGAGCGCCCCAGACCCGTTCTCCCCCCAGCAATACACGTCACCGCCGATGATCGCGCAGCTATGGTCGACGCTCGCGGCGAGACCCGTCACCGTGCCGGCGGGTAAATTCGTAACGCTGACCGGGACCATGCTCGTGACCGTATCGCCATTGCCGAGCTGCCCGAGCCCGCCTTCACCCCAACACCAGATAGCGCTCGCGCTCGCGGCGCAGGCGTGCAAATACCCCGCGGCGAGGACGGTGATGCCGCTCAAGCCGCTGATGGTGGTGGGCACCGAGACTGCGTTGGCATGACCCAGGCCTGTCTGGCCGATACAATTGACGCCCCAGGCGCGGACCGTACCCGAAACATCGAGAATAAAGAAGCTATCGAACGCCGTCGCGACCGCGACGATGTCGGTGCCCGCGCCCTGCACCATAACCGGCACGCCTCGCTCATATTGGTTGCCGTCTCCCAGAAAGCCGCTACCCCAGCACCACGCGCCGCCGTAGACCACCGCGCAGCCAACACTGTCACCCATCCCCACACTCGTCGCCACGCCGCTCCCGAGGCCGGGTACCGCCGTGGGGGTGCTGTATGAATCGATCCCACCCCCGTCGCCGAGCTGCCCGCGCGTGTTGTCACCCCAACAGCTCACGGCCTCGCCCTCGATAGCGCAGAGGTTGTAACCATAATGCCAGTAGCCGGAGGAGCCGGCGATGCTCGTCACACCCGTGTCTATGACCGCGACAGCGCCTAGCACCTCGGGCGCAACCACCGGGCCTAGCTGTTTGTAGCCTCCGAAACCAAAACAGGAGAGCTCACCGCTCGTGCGCCGCACGCAGCTATGACGCCAGCCCAAGGTGAGCTTGTCCACGCCGCTATTGGCCCCGAGGCTCGTGGCATAAGCGCCAGTCAGGCGGTCGCCGCGAGGCTCGCGGCCCAATTGACCAAAGCCGTTGCTACCTCGACACGCCACGCCGCCCGCGATTATCGCGCAGGTATCGCCGTCCCCGGCGGCCATGTCCGTGATCGTGCCTGCGAGCTCGAGCGGGGCGGCCTCGTTGTAACGGCCGTAAGTGTCATCGATCTGTCCATGATAGTTCTCACCCCAGCAATAGGCTTCGCCCGCGACCAACGCGCAGGTATGATCGTGCCCCGCCGCGATCTTTTCTACCCCCGGCGGCAAACCGAGGACCAACACTGGGGTCGCGCTATCGAGATCAGTGCCGTTACCCAGGCGACCGTCCCAGCCTGCTCCCCAACACCAGACCTCACCCTCGACCAAGGCACAGCTATGATAGCGCCCCGCGGCGACCCCGCTTGCCTCGCCCGTAAGGCCGCCGACCAAGAGAGGAGTGCTGAGGGTCGTGGGTTCACCGCCGTCGCCGAGCTCTCCTTGGTAGTTGTAGCTCCCGAAGCACCAGACCTCGCCCTCACGCACCGCGCAGTAGTGTTCGGTGTTGCCGGAGATCGCGGTCACCCCACTCGGTATTATGATGCGTTCTCCCACATGGGGGCCGAAGCACACGACGGCCCCGTCTTCGAGCACGCAGGTAGAGGTCCTCGTCGCGACGACCTCGACGGCGGCGGTAAACGTCCCGAGCCGCGTCGGCGTTGCGGAGCCCCGAGGATCCCCGACTCCTAGCTGGGAGCTATCGTTCGCGCCGAAGCAGAAGACCTCGCCGTCATCGATGGCGCACGTGTGTAACCACCCCGCGGCTATGCGACCGAAGAAGAGCGGGGGGTCCTCAGGCTCAGGCTCAGGCTCAGGCTCAGGCTCGGGTTCTGGCTCCTCGGGTGGCAAGGGGTCCTCCGGATCCAGCGGGTCCTCGGGGAGGAGAGGATCTTCGGGGGTGGTCGGATCGAGATCGACAGGAGGAGGGCCATCACTGCCTTGCAGATCGAGCCCGATGCGCATGCAAGAAGCGAGGCTCGCCAAGAACAACACACACCCAAGGCGTATGATTATCGCAGACATTCTACCTCCTCGAAGCACACACTAACTTCAAGTATGCACCACGGGGAGGCTTCAGGCTACCAGGCGCGAGGCCGCGATATAACGAGATATGTAATCGAGATAGGTCTTCTCGACGTCGACGAAGCAAAGGCCCACGAAAGGCAAAACTGCGTTGTCGCGAAAGCTCGCCACCTCGGCGCGGGCCATGACCGGGAAGGCCAACCCCGGCAGCTTGAACTCGACGTCGAGCAAGCCGTAGGACGGCCTCCCCGTGCAGCAGAGGCCGGTCGTCGAGAGGTCGGTCGCGAGCAGAGGCTTGCCGCACGAGACCTGCACCCGCGAGGCCAAGCGCGCGCGCGCGGCGCGACGGCGATCGTTGCGCCATACGCGCGCTTGCCACTGTCTTGCGAGGAGCTGCGCGTGCAACGCCCGCTCGAGCTCGCGCTGCTCGGCGCGGGGTCGCGCGTAGCGCGGGCGGGCGCGCTCGTAGTGGTCGCTCGACAACAAGAGCGGCCGCGGGGCGCCGAGCATGGGGCCGAGGTCGATATCGATGTCGAAGTTGCTCGGGTCGTATGTGAGCATCGTGGCCTCCGTTGTGACAGCGTGGCCATGATGGGTAGGGGCTCGACGAGAGTCAAAAAAGCGGCGCGCGGCCGAGCGCGCCGTTTGCGAACCCCTACGGTTCTGATAGGCCGTAGCGAGCGAACGCATGCAACCCGCGCGAGGAGGTCTATAGCCGTGGCACACGAGGTCATCATGCCGCAGATGGGGGAGTCGATCACCGAGGGCACCATCACCGGGTGGCTAAAAAAAGTCGGGGACAAAGTGGCGCGCGACGAGCCGCTCTTCGAGATCTCCACCGACAAGGTAGACGCCGAGATCCCCTCACCCGCGAGCGGCGTGCTCCGAGAGATACGGGCAGAGGTGGGGCAGATCGTCCCCATA
>CAYXQW010000332.1:0-3938 GCA_964466695.1 uncultured Bdellovibrionales bacterium | reverse complement strand
CCCTTGTCGAAGGCCTGGAGATTCAAGTCGATGGTGGCCTTGGGCACCGAGTCTTGCACCGCCCGGCGCAGAGCGTCGGCGTCGACGACCTTGGTTGCGGCCGCGAAGAAGCCCACCATCACGATGTTCAAGACGAGCTTGCGACCGAGCTCCTCGGCGAGGCGCGTCGCGGGGATCGCGAGCACCTTGGCGCCGTTCGGCACCTCCCCTGGATCTACGAGGTCCGCCTCGAGGATGAGCGTACCTCCAGGCTTCACCTCTTTGCCGAAGCGGTTGTAGGCGTCTTGCGACATGAGCACCATGATGTCGGGCCTTAAGACGTAGGGGTAGAAGATGCGCTCGTTCGACACCATCACCTGCGCGCTGCACGCGCTGCCGCGCGCCTCGGGGCCGAAGGCCTGGATGAGCGTCGCCTCTTTGTCGTCGTACAGGGCCGCGGCCTTGCCGATGACCATGCCGGAGAGGATCACGCCCTGGCCGCCGAAGCCGCCGAGCTTGATCGCGGTAGACATGGGGGCCTTCACGGAGGCGGGCGCCGGGCGGCGCACCTCGACCGGGGGCGCGAGGACCGCCGCCGGCGCGGCCTCTTCGCGGCGCGGATAAGGGACATACTTGTCGCCGAAGACCTGCGAGAACCTGGTGTTCATCGCCTCGAGGAAGGTCGGCCGCTCGCGCTCTACGAACGTGCCCACGGTGATCTCCGACTGGAAATCGATCTTGAGCGTGCTGGTATCGGCGTGGTTCTTGATGACCGACTTCTCGCGATAGTAGCGCATGGCGTCGAGGCCGTCGCCGAGCTTGTTGCGACGCTGATAGAGCGTCGGGCACCCAGAGATCACCTCGATGAAGCGGAAGCCGCGCCGCCCCATGGCCTCGCGGATGCTCTTTGTGAGCTGGCGGACGTGGAAGGTCGTCCAGCGCGCGACGTAGACCGCCCCCGCCGCGTCGGCGAGCTGCGGCAGGTTGAACGGCTCCTCGAACTGGCCGAAGGGCGCGGTGGTGAACATGGCCGAGCCGGGGGACGTCGGGCTCACCTGGCCGCCCGTCATGCCGTAGGTGAAGTTGTTGACGCAGATCACTAGGAGATCCATGTTGCGCCGCGCCGCGTGGATCAGGTGGTTGCCGCCGATGGCCACGAGATCGCCCTCGCCCGAGTAGACCACGACGTCGAGGTCAGGGTTGGCCAGCTTGAGGCCGGTGGCGAAGGGGATGGCGCGGCCATGGGTGGTGTGAAACGAGTCGAAATCGAGGTACCCCGAGACACGCCCGGTGCAGCCGATACCCGAGACGATGGCGGTCTTCTTGCGATCGACCTTGGCCTGGATGAGCGCGCGCGTAAACGCGTTGACGCTCGCGCCGATGCCGCACCCGGGGCACCAGATGCTCGGCATGCGATCGAGGCGCAGATAATCATGAAGAGGGTTGCGCGCGCCCTCGTTATTATGCTCGCGGTCACTCATCTCATAGGCTCCCTTTGGCCGCGCGGACGATGGCGTCGGCGATGACGGCGGGGTCATGGACCTCGCCACCTGCGTGATCGACGAGCACGACCTCGGCCTTGCCCGCGACCACGCGCTCGACCTCGAGCACCATCTGACCCAAGTTGAGCTCGGGTACGACGAAGCTCTTGACCTTCGCGGAAAGCTCGCGCACGCGCGCCTCGGGGAAGGGCCAGCAGGTGATGAGCCGCAACATGCCCACCTTGACCCCGCGCTCGCGCGCGATAGCGATGCCGCGGCGCGCGACGCGCGAGGTGATGCCGTAGGCGATGACCACGACCTCGGCCCCCTCGACCGCGTCCTCCTCGTAGCGCGCGATCTTGTCGGCGTTCTTGCGGATCTTGTCGACCAAGCGTCGCACCAGCTTGTCCTGGGTGCGGTGGTTCATCACCGGGTAACCACGCTCGTCGTGCGTGAGGCCGGTGACGAAAATATTGTGGCCGTCGCCGACCTTCGCCATCTCCGGCACCAGGTCGGGCCCGGGCTCGAAGAGCCGAAACTCCCCCGGGGGCTTCTTCGTCCACCGGCGCTCGGTGACCTCGATCGCGCTCGCCGCGGGGATGACCACGCGCTCGGTCATGTGACCGACCGACTCGTCCATCATGAGCAGCACGGGCACCCGCCAGCGCTCGGCCAGGTTGAAAGCCTCGACGGCGAGGTCGAAGCACTCCTGCGGCGACTCGGGCGAGAGCGCGATTATCTCGTAGTCGCCGTGCGCGGGTTGGGTGGGGAGGCCCGTCGACGGCCCGGCGCGCTGCACGTTCATGAAGACGCAGGGCGTCTCGGTCATGGCGGCGAGACCTATGTGCTCCATCATAAGCGAAAAGCCCGGCCCCGAGGTGACCGTGAGCGCCTTCTTGCCGGCCCACACCGCCCCTTGCAGGGCTATGGAGGCCGCGATCTCGTCCTCGAGCTGAATGAAGACCCCGCCGAGCAGAGGCAGGCGCGAGGCGATGCGCTCGACGATCTCGGTCGAGGGGGTGATCGGGTAGCCCGCCGCGAAGCGGCACCCGGCGGCGATGGCGCCTTCGCAGGCGGCGTGGTTGCCGTCGAGGAAGTGCGGCCCCGTCAAAACTCCAGCTTGGTCGGCACTCATCTTATGAACCTAACCTGCCTTATCTTTGAGGATCTCGGCGAAGATGCAAAAGTCGGGGCAATAGAGCCCGCACAGGTTACAGCCCGTACAATCTTCAGGGCGCTTAAGCACCGGCGGGTGGTACCCCTTGGCGTTATAAGAGGAGTCGAGCTCGAGGCAGCGCTGCGGGCAGAACTCCACGCAAAAGCCGCACCCCTTGCACTTCTCGCGATCGATGTGGACGGTACCTTGGATCTTCTTCACGTTTACGACTGCTTTCGCGGCCGCGAGGCCGCCTTGCCCCCACCCACGAACAGCGGCTCATTAACTTTAGAATTTGTCGCTTGTCAACAACTGGCAAGGCGGGGGTGTGGCCAGAGGTCAATCTCGGGCCTGAACCCGATACAGTTTGCCCTGTGTCGTTTCATGCAGGTAAAGCTTCACGCGGCTATTCTTGTCTGGTGCAGCTCTTTTCAGCAGCCGAAGTCCCGGAGCAGGCAGGTTTGCCTGATATGCCTTAAATGACACCTTCTCTTTTCCAAAGAGCAAATTGTAATAGGAATAGCCTGACAGATAGAAACCAAACACAAAATGATTTCCCGAGCTGTGACGCTCCTGGGTCGCCGAATCAAGCCACTGCAGATTCTTTTTGGAGTCATCGTAAGCGCTGGTGTCCGAAAAACCGCAGCTATCAAACGAGCTGTCTTTTGGAAGGACAAGAGTCAGGAGATCGTTCTTGTCTTCGCCCTCAATCCAGTATGAACAACCGAGGTCATCAGATTTCACCAGATACTCGGCGTCGCCATATCGAATGACCACCCCGAAACGCAGTCTAAATGCGCACTTGTAGCCTTTCGAATAATTTCTAAACCCCTCTGCCCAGGCACGGCATTGTTGTTTTGGCTCCCCTATGGACTGCACAGATTTTCGAAATGCATCGTCCGTCAAAAGCGGATGACCCAGAACTTCCCGACCGCCACTGTCAACGCTGTCAAACCGCACATATTGTTGTTCATAATTTCTATGTCTGACCCCGTATAGCACGCCTGATTCCGTTATCCTGAACTCCTCGTATGGGCCTACCAGTTGGCGCTTCACCCCCATATCCTGATCAAAAACGATCAGCGTCCCATCCGGCCGCCTTCCAATGAATTGATTTCCTTTGGCGAGAGGGTTGACCTCAATATCAAGAGGCGTCGCTGTTAGTCCCGAAGCTCCAAGGTTTGGAAAAATCGGCCAATCTGGTTGTTTGTCTGCTTCAATGGGACCCCAGCCACATGCAGTCACCCACACAAAGACCAAAGGCAAAAACCGAAAAGGCATATTATCCATAGACAACTACCTCAAGAATAGTCGGTTCATCG
>CAYXQW010000331.1:3008-3939 GCA_964466695.1 uncultured Bdellovibrionales bacterium | reverse complement strand
GAGGCCCTGATAGTGAGGAGCGCAAGCGACGAAAGGCTGGCGCCTTAAGAGCTCTCAAGGTTTTTGCCTGCGAGCCCTGCGCGCCTCACCATCGGGGCTTCACTTTTCCTCGCGCATAGGTCAAAGCTGACGCGCTCGCCGCGCGAGTGAAGGAGGCCCATGTCACAGCTAGAAGATCTGCAAAAGCTACGGGTCCGCGCCAATGCCGAGATCGAGGCCGCGGACTCCCTCGAGCGCCTGCAGCAGACGCGCGCCGCGCTGCTCGGCAAGCGCGGCGAGCTCGGCGCCGCGCTCGAGGCGCTAAAGGCGCTCCCGATCGAGGAGCGCAAGGAGATCGGACGGATCGCCAACGAGCTCAAGTCAGCGCTCGCGGCCGCGCTCGAGGCGCGACGCGAGGCGCTGCTCGCGAAGACCTCCGCTGTCAACGAGAGCTTCGACATAACGCGCCCCGGGACCCCGCCGCCGCTCGGCGGGCTGCACCCGATAACCCAGATGGCCTACGACTTGAACGACGCCTTCTCGTCGCTCGGCTTCGAGGTGTTTGAAGGCCCGGAGATCTCGAGCGAGCTTTACGCCTTCGACAACCTCAACTTCCCGCCGGACCACCCCGCGCGCGAGAGCATGGACACCTACTGGCTCGAGGGCGCGAGCGAGGCGCGCGGCGCCGAGCGGCTGTGTCTACGCCCGCACCTGACGGGCGCGAGCGTGCGCTACATGCAGCAGCACACACCGCCGTTTCGCTTCGTCTACCCGGGGAAGGTCTTCCGCAACGAGTCCACCGACGCGAGCCACGAGCGCGCGTTCAATCAATACGAGGCGCTCATCGTCGAGCGCGAGCTCCCCTTTAGCGCCGGGCGGCTCCTCGTAGACACCATCCTCGCCAAGGTCTTCGGCCGCAAGGTCAAGACCCGCATGCGCGCGGGCTTCTTCC
>CAYXQW010000331.1:0-2992 GCA_964466695.1 uncultured Bdellovibrionales bacterium | reverse complement strand
GCTTCGAGATCGACATGCAGTGCCAAGCCTGCGGCGGCGCGGGCTGCCGCATCTGCAAGCACGTCGGTTGGCTCGAGGTCATGCCCGGCGGTCCGCCCCACCCTAACGTCCTGCGCAGAGGCGGCATCGACCCCGAGGCCTTCGAGGGGTTCTACATCAACATCGGCCTCGATCGCCTGGTGATGATGCGCTACGGCATCACGGACGTCCGGCTGTTCCACGCGGGCGACGTGCGGTTCTTGTCCCAGTTTCGGTGAGTCATCATGAAGCTATCTCTCGAGTGGTTGCAGCAGTACGTCTCTTTGCCCAAAGGGCTCGACGCCGCCGAGCTCCAAGAAAAGCTCACCATGTCGACGGTCGAGGTCGAGCAGGTCATAGACCTCGCCGCCCCGCTCGCCCGCGTGGTCGTAGGTGAGGTGCTCGAGGTCGCGCCGCACCCGAACGCCGACCGGCTGCGCCTCGCGAGGTGCGAGCTCGGCGCGGGCGAGCGCATCGACATCGTGTGCGGCGGCAAGAACCTCGCGGTAGCACAGAAGGTGGCGGTGGCGTTGCCTGGAGCTGTGGTGCAAGGCCGCGACGGCGCGCCCGTGACGATCGCGGCCGGCGAGATCCGCGGGCAGCCGAGCGGCGGCATGCTCTGCAGCGCCACCGAGCTCGGGCTCGTCGCCCTCTTCCCACGCTTGGGCGAAGGCGAGATCCTCGATCTTGCGGATCTTGCGACGAAGCCCGGTCAACCCTTCGCCGAGGTCATCGGCTTCGACGACAAGGTGCTCGAGATCGACAACAAGTCGCTCACCAACCGCCCGGACCTCTGGGGCCACTACGGCATCGCGCGCGAGCTCGCCGCGATCTACGACGTACCGCTCGCGCCCCCCGCGAGCTTTCGCCCGCCCGCGGGCGCCGCCGGCCTCACGGTGCAGATCGAAGACCCAAAGCGCTGCGGCCGCTACAGCGCGACGCGCATCACGGGCGTTCGCGACGGCCCCTCGCCGCTCTGGCTGCAAAGCAGGCTCGCGCGCGTCGGCCAGCGGCCGATAAGCCTGCTCGTAGACCTCACCAACTACGTCATGCTCGCCGTGGGCCAGCCGAGCCACGCCTTCGACGCGCGCTTGCTCGACGGGGCCATCACGGTGCGCAACGCCCGGGCCAAAGAGCCCATCGAGCTGCTCGACGGGGCGAAGCTCGAGCTCGACGAGCAGACCCTCGTAATCGCGGACGAGCGCGGCCCGGTGGCGCTCGCCGGGGTAATGGGCGGGCGCCGCGCCTCGGTGTTCGACGACACCACCGAGCTCATCTTGGAGGTGGCCCACTTCGCGCCAGGCGGCATCCGCCGCACCGCCACGCGCCTCGGGGTGCGCACCGAGAGCTCGATGCGCTTCGAGAAGGGCCAGGATCCGAACCTCGTGAGCCATGCCCTCGGGGTGTTTGCCGCGCTCTCTTGCGAGCTCTTGCCGAGCGCCAAGATCGCGGGGCACGTCGACGCCTATCCGCTACCTTTGCAGCCGGTGCGGGTGCGAGTGCCGGTGGCAAAGATCCAGCGACGACTCGGGACGCCGATCGACGCGCGCACGATGCGCGCCGCGCTTTTGCGCCTCGGCTTTCGCGATGACGGGCAGGGCGAAGAGCTCGATCTCTCCGTGCCCTCCTGGCGCGCGACGGGCGACGTCTCGATCCCTGAGGACATCATCGAGGAGGTGGCGCGCCTCCACGGCTACGACAAGCTCGCGTTCGTCCCCCCCGTGGTGAAGCTGACCGCGCCCGTCCATCAACCCCGGGTGACAATGGAGCGCCGCATAAAGGAGTACCTCGCGCACCGCTGCGGCATGCAGGAGCTTTTGAGCTACCCGTGGGTCCAAGACAAGCACCTCGACGCCGCGGGCCTCAAAGACGAGCCCGCGCTCAACCTCGCCACGCCGCCCTCACCCGACGCGCGGCGACTTGCGACCTCCCTCGTGCCGCAGCTCTTCGCGGCCGTGGCGCACAACTCGCGCTTCGCCGACGAGCTTCGCCTCTTCGAAATCGGCCGCGTGTTCTTGCCGGGTGAGCGCGCGCGGCTCACCTGCGACGAGGAGAGGCTCCCGCGACAGCCGAAGCGCCTCGCCGGGGCGGTCTTCGGTAAGGACCTCGACGCCGCCTTCCTCGCGGCCAAGGGGATCTTGGAGCACATGAGCGCCGCCGTACAGATGGAGCCTCTCGCGCTCGTGCCGGCGCGCGGCGGGCAGCCCTGGGCCGAGCCGGCGGCGTCGCTCTTAGTCCGCCTCAAAGAGCATGAGATCGGCGTGCTCGCGGCCACGACCGCGGCGTCGCGGCAGAAGGCCTCGGTGCGCCACGGTGAGCTCGTGCTCTTCGAGCTCGAGGTCGACGCCCTCCTGCCGCTCCCCTCGCGCGAGCACCGCTTCGTGCCATTCGCCGAGTACCCGACCTCGCGCTGCGATCTAAACTTCGTCCTCGACGAGACCGTACGCTGGCAGCGCGTGGCGGACCTCGCCGCCGCGGCGCACCCGCTCGTGCGAAGCGTGGCCTTCGTCGACGAGTACCGCGGCGCCCAGGTACCGGCGGGCAAGAAGTCGCTCACCATGCGCCTCACGCTCGGCTCCGACAAAGGCACGCTGACCGCGGCCGAGATCGAAGCCTGCACGCGGCAGGTGGCCGCGCTGCTCACCGAGAAGCTAGGCGGCGCGCTGCGGGGTTAGGGCCCTTAGGGCCCCTCAGGGGCAGTAAGTGTAAGTCGAACCGCCGCTGTCGACGACGCCGCTTGGCGGGTCATTCGCGTCGTCGATGTCGCAGGTCGTGCCGAGGGCCAAGGTGGCGTGGTCGAGCTCGATGCTGATGCCCTCATCGATCCAGAGCTGGCCGTAGCCATGTCCCCCACCATGGTTGACCGTGGTGTGGCGCAGCAAGTTGCCGCTGCCGGCCGTGTCGTACAGATTGATCTGACCCCAATCGCCGGCGGCGGGGGTGGGCTTGCTGCTTGCGATCAAGACAGGAGAAA
>CAYXQW010000330.1:0-3945 GCA_964466695.1 uncultured Bdellovibrionales bacterium | reverse complement strand
CGGTGGTGGTGCTCGATCGGCCCAACCCGATAGGCGGCGTCGCCGTCGAGGGCGGCGGCATCTTGCCCGAGCTCGTAAACTTTTGCGGCTTGTTCCCGTTGCCGCAAAGGCACGGCCTCACCTTGGGCGAGCTCGCGCTCCTCTACCAGCGCGCCTTCAAGGTGGCCTGCGAGCTTCTGGTGATCCCTTGCGAAAACTGGCGCCGCGAGCGTTACTTCGACGAAACTGGCTTGCCGTGGGTCATGCCTTCCCCCAATATGCCCACCCTCCAAACGGCGCTCGTCTATCCTGGGATGTGCCTCGTCGAGGGGACCTGCCTCTCCGAGGGGCGCGGCACGACCAAGCCGTTCGAGCTCATCGGCGCGCCGTATGTCGACGGGCGCGCGCTCGCGGCGCGGCTTACGAGCTTGAAGCTGCCCGGCGTCTCGTTTCGGAGCTGCTTCTTTCGGCCGTGTTTTCACAAGCACGCGGGTGAGGTCTGTGGGGGGGTAGAGGTTTACGTCACCTGCCGGGAGGATTTTTTGCCCTACCGGACGGGTCTCGCCGTGCTGTGGGCGGTGCGCGATTTATGGCCTGAGTCGTTCGCCTGGCGGCGGACGCCGTACGAGTTTCGGAGCGATGTCCCGGCGATCGATCTCTTGGTGGGGACGCCGGCTTTTCGTCTCGCCGTGGACGCGGGGGAGCCTTGGGAGAAGGTGTTGGCCTCGGCGTTCCTCGCGACGCCGCTTTTCGACGCTCACCGCGAGGGCGTCTTGCTCTATTGAGCCGGCTTTCGCTCCTCGCGCAGATCCTTGATGCGATCACCGACGAAGCGCAGGATCTCGAGCTGGGCCTTGGGCGCGAGCGAGAGGAACTGTAGCGACAAGCCGATGCCGCTTTTTGCCTCTGCCAGATCGAGCACGCGGCACGTGGCGCGGATGGCGCGACCAGCCTTCGGGAGCTTGAAGCGCACGCGGATGTGCTGGCCTGGCCAGCGGGGCTGGTCGCTCGAGACCAGCATGCCGCCGATGCCGATGTCGTGTGCTTGCAGCTTTGGGCCGTGGTCGAAAGCCTCCACTGCCATGTCAACAGGGATGCGCGGACGAAGCCGGCGCTCATCAGGGTGTGGGACGACGATCATGTTCATGTAGGCAATGGTAGGCGCATATGCGACGAGATCGCAAAGTATCGGCGAGTTATCAGGCGTTCTTGCCCATCTTCAAGGCCTGCACCCGCTTGTCCCACTCCGCTGCCGAAAAACCTAGCCGCCTTACGGCGTCTTGCTTGGCCGAGACGCCTTGGCCGATGACCCCGAGCTCGGCGTAGGTTCGACCCATCTCGCTCGGCCACTGCGCACGCTCGCCATCACGCGCGGCCCAGAGCCGCCCATTCCAGCCGAGGTTGCGCAAGAGCACCTGCTCCGCCATGGCAAGCTCGCTCCAGGACTGGTTGCCGAGCAGGAGCTCATCGAGCGTGCGCGTGCTCGCGTCGTCCTTCAAGAGCTTGCGACCCGTGTACTTGGCGGCGCCGGCCGCCTCGGCGCTCGGCGCCTCGCGGGGGGTTTTTACGACCGCGGCGTGTGGGCCGCCGAGATCGCGATCGACCCTGGGTACGCGCCAGTCGCTCGTGATGACCGCACGTCTCGGCGCGCTCGCCACCGCCGGCTCGCTGTCGTGCGCGGGCGGCGCCGGAGCATGCGTGCCGAGCAACTGCGCCGTCACCTGCTCTACGACCTCTCGCGCTACCTGCTGGCCGATCGCTCGGGCCACGTGTGCCACCTTGTCGGGCGTCATCGGCCCATCGCCCAAGGAGGAGAGCGCCGACGTGACGTGCTCTTCTACGTCGCCTCGGTATGGGGTCCCGCCGCGCAGAGGTCTCATCTGTGCGGGCATCGCCGGTTGTCCGTCCGTGCCGGAGGCGAGACCAACGAAAGCCTGGCTCGCGGAGCCGCGGCTCGCCTCAGGGCGGATGAAGCGTGGTTGACGCCCTACCGAGCGCTTCTCGGCGGCGCGCGCGCGCCTCTCGGCGGGAGGCATGCGCTTGTAACGCAGCTCGCGCGTGCGCCGACTCTGGACTTGCAGTATCGCGGCGCGCCTTTTGCCCACCGCGCTTCGACGGGCCTCGTAGATCGCGAGCTCCTCGGGAGTCAGCGCGGAGGTGTCGAGGTCGGGTGGTTCACGCAAGGTCTGGAGGCTGTTTACGTCCTCGAGGTACTTCGCCGATTTGAGCGTCTTGTCGGCGCGCTCGTAGATGCGCTCGAGCTGGTTGAAGAAGCTCAAGATGGCGCCGCGGTTTTGCGCGCGCACCCTCAACGCGTCTTCCTCGCTGAGCCCTTCGGTCGAGAGCATCTTGGGCGGGGTGGGGAACGCGGACTTCCGCGCTTCGCGCAGCAAGCCGCCCGTATCTACGGCGTCGGCGCCGGATTTTTTCACCTGCGCGCTCATCTTGTTGAGCAAGCGACCTACTTGCGCCTCCCTCGCGGGGAAGTCGCTCGATCTCAAGGCTATGAGCAGGTGGTCGGTGACCGCGCGATATTCGCTCGGCCTGCCCGAGCCTATGGTTGTGAAGAAACGTCCCTGATTCTGGCCGGTTTGCGCCTTGAATCGCTTGTTGCCTGCGAGTTTTTCGAAGCCCTCTTTCACCTCGGTGGCGGCGTTGGTGACGGCGAGCAGCTCTACCGACTTGCCGCGCGCGAACGAGGGCATGGCGCGCACGTTCGCGTTCTTGACGTAGCTGTCGACGTTGGTGGTGGCGGTAGGGTTGCCAGCGGTGCGTTCGACCATGCGCATGACGGAGCGCTGCGCGCCGCGTGGCACCTGCGCTGAAACGAGTGAGCCGAGCACGTCGGTCGCCTGCTTGGCGACGGTGGCCTTGCCCTCGGCGGCTTGCCGCAGGCCGAAGCGCAGGCATTGATTTTTGGCTTGAGGGTCGGCCTTGCTCGACTGGAAGAAGCGGCTCGCGAGCATGCTCGCGGCCGTCTCCTCGGTGGCCATGGGGGCTTTGAGCACACCCTCCTGCAGCGTGCCGGTTTGCTGGGTGTTGGTGATGGCTCGATGGAAACCGGGTTGCTGCGTCAAGCGATCGAGCGCCGATCCCGCCGCCGTAGCCTGCTTGGGGCTCGCCGCCATGGCATCGAAGAAGGCGTTCTTCTGGGCGTCGGTCAGCTTCTGCTGGAGATCTTTGTTGTTCGTGAAGGAGGAGAGGGCGCGCGCGGCGTCCGGCCCTTCGGACCCGCCCATGATCTGCTGCACACGCTGCTTCGTCGCGGCGTCTTGCTCGGCGATGCGATGGCGAAAGTCGCTCTTCTGGATGGTCGCCCTTTTTTGGGTGATGCGCTTCTCGGCCGCCTTGCGTGCGCTCGCCTCGCGGTCGGTCTCGCCGATGTTCTCCTCGGTCTTGGCCCGATTCTCCGCGACCGCCGTGGCGACGTCGGGCGAGAGCGCGGAGGCTATGTTGGCGTCGACTCTCTCAACCGGCATGGACTATCACCTGTGCTGCTCGATCTAGAAACGGCCTTTGGCGAGCGCGCGCTGCCGCCCGCCAAAGGTCGATATCAACTATCAGTTGCTCATCTTCCGAATGATGCCCGTGATGGTCTCGTGGAACAGCTTCGAGAGCGCCGACATGAGCTGCATGCAGGCCTGCTGGCGCTGGGTCGCGTTTTGCAGGTCGTAGTTGGCCAAGGTGCCGTCTTCGCCGAGCGTCTCGAGCTGTTGCTCCAAGTCTTCCTTGTATTGCTCGAGCTCTTCCTTGGTGTTGGCGCACCCTACCCTGCGCACCAGGCCCTGGTCGTCGCCGAGCGCCATTTTGATGGGGTCGGCGGTTATATCGTAGCCAACGCCGTCGGTGGTGACGGTCTGGCTCGCCAAGTATGCGTCCCATTCCTGCGGCGTCACGGCCATAAAGCCATTGTCGGTCTTCATGAGGGTCGAGCCGCCGGGCTGGATGACGAAGACCCCTGAGCCG
>CAYXQW010000329.1:0-3953 GCA_964466695.1 uncultured Bdellovibrionales bacterium | reverse complement strand
CCAGGCGCTCGCGTATCGGCGCGACCTTTTGGGCAACATCGTGGAGATCGAAGAGCTGGGCGTATTGGCTGGCTAAGCCAACGCTGACGCTACCAACAATCAACAACCGATTGGGAACTCAAGCTCAAGAGACGGCCTGACGAGCGGATGCGCACACGCCAGGTATCACCGGCGCCCCATTCGATGTCCGTGTCCTGGAGCCGGCACAGCCCCTCTGTCGACTCGCCCAGTGAGATACCGCGGGCGATCATCCCTTGGCACTCGCTGTCTTTCACGAGCAGCGCGTTGCATTGGCGAGCCACATTGAAGGAGCGTGCTACCTCTCGTGACGCAATCACCCATGAGCCGGGATACACGAACCCGATCGCGATGAGTAGCGCCATGGTAAAAGCTAAGCCTGCCTCAAACGCGCGGCGTTTATCGGGAGCAACCATGCAGAGGAAATTGAACACAACTACTAGCAAAAACACTAAGGGCGCATAGCAATTGATGCGAACGAGGGCTAAGCCCACGGCTATGAGCATCATGCTAGCCAACACGACATAGGCGATCATCTCGAGCTTAACCTTGGGACGCGACTGCCCACCCGAAGGCAGGTTGCGAGAGCACATAGCCCAATACACAATTGCCGGCCCGAACGCGGTGGTCAGAGCTGCGAACCCCAACTCCACGCCGACGACGCCAACGAGAACGCTTGTCTTGGCAACAAACGACCACATTTCGGCGAGCGAAACCCCAATCGACAGAGGGTAGGGGAGGATCAGGAACACACCCATACCGCTCAGGAGCACGGTCGTGACGCCGACATCCTCTCGCATACTCCGGAGCAAGGTCGTCAGTTTGCGCATGATCGGAGAAAGACTTTCTTTTTGTGGCTCGGGGGATTCGTTCATGTCGCTCGTACCTGGTGTTTAAAGGTCGCGCGCACGTCTATCTCACTCCCCACGTTCCCACGCCAGACGTTCCTGGCCTGGAGGCTGCTACGCGCCGACGCCGGCTTCTCGGCGACCACTTTGCGGCTTTGCGCGCGCCACTCGCCCCTCGGGTAGCGCGTGCGCTTCTACGTTTTTAGGCTCGCACAAAACGCTCGCCTCACCTATTATGCGCGGCGTCATGCGGGCCTGTACGGACGCGTCTTTTGTGTCGCTCAGGAAAATAACAACTAGGCATCGGGAATCACGCGTATCATGCACATCCTGGTCTTGAATTGCGGCAGCTCCTCGGCGAAATTCGCGCTGGTGGATAGCGCCGACGGCTCGCAACCTTTGGTGGGTGTAGCGCAGCGACTCGGCTCGGCCGAGGCCTCGCTCGACTGGGCGCTCAACGGCGAGAAGCAGTCTCGACCCATCTTTGGGGCCAAGCACAGCGAGGCCTTGCGAGCGATGGTGGAGCTGCTCGAGGCCGCGGGCCTGGCCGGAAGCCTCGCCGGGGTAGGGCACCGCGTGGTGCACGGCGGCGACAAGTTCTCGGGCTCGATGCTGATAACGCCCGAGGTACTCGCCAAGATCGAGGAGTGCATCCCCATCAGCCCGCTGCACAACCCCCCGAACCTCACGGGCATCGCCGTCGCCAAGGAGCTCTTCCCGACCCTGCCGCAGGTCGCGGTGTTCGACACGGCCTTTCATCAGACCATGCCGAAGCGCGCCTACATCTACCCCGTCCCTTACGCGTGGCTCGGGGAGCACAAGGTGCGCCGCTATGGCTTCCACGGTACGAGCCACCGCTTCGTCGCGCGCCAGGCCATCGCCATGCTCGGGCTGCCTCGTGACGACAACGCCATCATCACCGCGCACCTCGGCAACGGCTGCTCGTGCACGGCCATCCTCGACGGCCAAAGCGTCGACACCACCATGGGCTTGACGCCGCTCGAGGGGGTGGTCATGGGCACCCGCAGCGGCTCGGTCGACCCGATGATCGTCGCGTACATGGCGAAGAGCTTGCAGCAACCCGCCGACAAGATCCTCGACATGCTCAACAAGCAATCGGGGCTCGCCGGCATCTCCGGCCTTGGCAACGACATGCGCACCATCGAGCAAGCCATGAGCGATGGCAACGAGCGCGCCACGCTCGCCTTCGACATCTTCTGCTACGTGCTCGGCAAGGCCATCGCCGGCCTCGTGGTGGCCACGGGGAGGCTCGACGCGCTCGTCTTTACGGGCGGCATCGGCGAGAATTCGCGGCGCGTGCGCGCGCGGGTGGTGGAGCACTTGGGCTTTCTCGGCCTCGAGCTCGACGCGGCGGCGAACGACCAGCACGGTCGCGCACAAAACGGTCGCATCACCAAGGGCACAAAGCCGCAGGCCATGGTCGTCCCCACCAACGAGGAGCTCATGATCGCCCTCGACACGGCGGAGATCGTAGGCGGCGCGGCGACAAGCGTCTAAACTCTTTCATCACCTACTGACTCGTAAACGAGAGGTCCCAAAATGCCCCGTACCCTCCTGCTCGCCCCCTCCGGCCGCGGCGTCGGGTTCGCCACCGTGTGCCTCGGCCTCGTGCGCGCGCTCGACCGCCAAGGCGTGCGCGTCGCCTTCGTGCAGCCCATCGCCTCGCGCGAGGAGAACCGCCTCGTGCCGCTCATGAAGCTCGGCGCGCACCTCTCGCCCCCCGAGCCCCTGGCGCGCGAGAGCGTCGAGGATATGCTCGCCTCGGGCGACGACCAGACCTTGATGGAGCAGGTGGTCGCCATGTGCAACCGCGCTGCGGCCAAGGCCGACGTGCTCGTCATCGCCGGCATGGCCCCCGAGGCCGCCACGATCTACTCGACGCGCATCAACCGGCTCATGCTCAAGGCCCTCGACGCCGAGCTCGTGCTGGTCGCCGCCCCGCTCGGGCAGACCCCCAAGGAGACCGCCGACTCGGTGTCGATCGCGGCGCGCGGCTACGACGCCATCGATCGCGACAACTTCGTAGGCTGCGTGTTGAACCGCGTCGGCCGCCATAACGACAAGGATCTCCCCGGCCTGCGCGAGATCTACACCGAGGCGCTTCTGGCCGAGAAGATACGGACGCTCGCCATCATCCCCTGTCGCAAGGATCTTTTAGCCCCGCGCGTGAGCGACGTCGCCACCCAGGTCGGCGCCACCATGATCGAGCCGGGCGACGCGGGGAGGCGGCGCGTGCGCGACATCATCTTGAGCGCTATGACCGTCCCGAACGCCATCACCTACTTCAAGCCCGGGACCTTGGTCATAACCCCCGCCGATCGCAGCGACATCATCGTCGCCGCGGCGCTCGCCGTGCAGAACGGCACGCCGCTTTCGGGGATCTTGCTCACGGGGAACATGTCGCCCGATCAGAACGTCATGGCCCTGTGCAAGCCCGCCTTCGCCTCGGGGCTGCCCTTGCTCAACGTCAACGACGGCAGCTACGCGGTGGCCACGCTCGTCGCTAACATGAGCTCGAAGGTGCCTGCCGACGACTCGGAGCGCGTCGAGATGGTCATGGATCACGTCGCCGACGCCATCGACCACGAGTGGATAAAGGGGATCACGAGCGTCACGCGCGCCGTGCGCCTCTCCCCGCCCGCCTTCCGCTACCGCCTCACCGAGGCCGCGCGCGCCGCAGACAAGCGCATCGTGCTCCCCGAGGGCGCGGAGCCGCGTACGGTGGCCGCCGCCGCTATCGTGCAAGAGCGCGGGCTCGCCCGCTGCGTGCTGCTCGGTGACCCCGACGAGATCCGCGAGGTCGCGAAGAAGCAGGGCATCAAGCTCCCCTCCTCGATCGAGCTCATCGACCACGAGGAGGTGGCGAGCAACTACGTCGAGCCGCTCGTGGCGCTCCGCAAGCACAAGGGCATGACGCCCGAGATCGCGCTCGGCGAGCTTTCGGACCCCATCATGGTGGGCACCATGATGATGGCGCAGGGCGAAGCCGACGGGCTGGTCTCGGGGGCGATACACACCACCGCGCACACGATCAGGCCCGCCTTGCAGCTCATCAAGACCGTGCCC
>CAYXQW010000328.1:0-3956 GCA_964466695.1 uncultured Bdellovibrionales bacterium | reverse complement strand
GCGGCGTTTATGCGTTTGAAGACCATCTGGTGGATGGCGTAGATGGTGGAGACCGAGGTGACAACGCCGATCGGCAAGATGATGCCCGTGACCTTCCAGCTAAAGCCGTCCTGACCCCACGAGTACGCCCAGAAAAATACGATATTGGCGATGATGAGGAACGACAGGTACATGCCGATGGTGAGCCTGCGTCCCATGCCCCGGTGGGTGATCAGGAACAAGAACCCGCCGGAGATGATGGCAAAAACAACGCTGATGAGGAAGAAGATCAAGATTGGGGACATGGGGCACGCTCCTTTTAGTTAAAACGCGCCAAGCTCTCTTTTGTCGGGCTGCGTGTCAATCGAGATCTGCGGTCGAGAGTGCTTCGGAGGAGCGCGCGCGGATACTTCGCTACAGCTCCTGCTGCAACGTGACGAAGAAGCTGCGCGGCGCGCGGGGATAATCCACGCCGGCAAAGCCGGGGTCGGGTGTGTGGTCATCGAGGACGTTGCGCACCAGCAAAGACAAAGTCGTCTTCTGTTCGGGCAAGAGCTCGAGCGCCGCCGCGGCGATGCTGGCGTCGACGATGAAGCAGTCAGGCAGCTCATAGCGCGCGCTGCGCTGCATGATGTTGCTCTCTTGCGCGGGGCGCGCCGCGAGGTAGCGCCCTTCCAGGGTGGCTTTGAGGTGGCGCATCGGGTTTGCCGTGACGCCGCCGGCCACGGTTATGGGCGGATAACCGACGTTGTCGTTTCCGAAGAGCCAGGCCGTGTAGCCGACGTCGTCGCTCTCGCGCGTGGCGGCGACCATGCTGAGGCGCAAATAGCCTTGCGCCCATTCGCGGATGAAGCCCTCGATCGTCGTCTCAAAGCTCAACGACTTCATGGCCGTGACGTTGCGCGCGATCTGGTTGGCCCCTTCGCTGCGAAACTCCGCTTTGTCTAGCAATAAACTCGCCGCGAGGCCGGTCTCGATGCGTAGGGCCCTGCCGATGAGATACGCGCCCTGGACCTCTGCGGTGTGAATGTGTTGCGCCGCGAGATCGGGGTTGCCGACAATATCCCCAGGGCGCAGCGGTCGGCCGTATAGAAGCAACGGCGACGGGGCTTTGAAGGCATTGCCGTACATCAGCTTCAACGTGAGATTCTGGACGGGCTCCGAGACGAGGCCCAACCTCGTGGCAGGCTGCAGCCCATAGACATTGTGGTAGTCGACGCGCGCGCTCGCTTGCAGCCCCAGGTAGCGCTGCCAGGGCTGCCATTGCGCGATGAGAAATGCTGCGGGGCCGAAGAGGGCGCGCGTGCCCTGCCGCAGCGAAGCCGATTCTAGCGTGATGCCGCCCGGTTGCTCGCCACTCTCCTTGGATACTTTGAGCACGGACGGCATTTGCTCGAAATCGTAGAGGTATGCGCCTCCGACGATGATGTTGAGATCGGCGCCGAGGTGCCAGTGGCCTTCGAGCGTAGTGTCGAGTCCTCGAAAGGCGAACTCCCGGCGGACATAGAAAGTATCGACCCCTACTTCGATGTGGTCGCGCTGCGTGGGTTGGCCCTGAAAGTAGGTGGCGTTGAGCTTCAGCTCGCTGTTACGAGACGTCGCCAACGAGACATCGGCCGCGATGTGCCCGTGCGCGAGCGCTACGCGGTTGATGGTGTCGCGGCCGTTCGGATCTGTGCCGTTGCCGAGCTGTAACCAAGGGCTGAGCTCGGCCCCTCGCTCGATCATGCTCCAGTATCCCGAGACCTTTGTGCTCCAGGGGTCGCTGGCGAAGGAGAGCTCGAGTAATCCCACGGCGGAGTCCTGGCGTAGATCATGTGTCGAGCTCGATCCTTCGCGATAGTAAGGGACGACCGGCTGCGGAGATGATGGCGGCAGGGACAGGCCCGAGTAATCACGCCGAGATAAGCGCATCGCGGCCAGGACATCGACGGGGCCGAGCCGCGCTACGACCGCGGCGTCGAGGTCGCCGCCCGTGTTGGTTTGCACGTAGTTGGGCCCACCGCGCAGATGCAGGTCGGTGTCGCCATCGTAGCCTCTGGTGACGATGTTGATGAGGCCCAAGAACGCATCGGCGCCGTAGAGCGACGAGACCGGGCCGCGAATGATCTCGATGTGACTTATCGCAGACAAGGGGACGAGCTCTACGCCGAGCCAGTTGCCCCCCGTCGAGCGAAAGGCGAACGGAGTGGCCGTCGATCATGACCTTGATCGTGCCGCTTTCTCCCCACAAGCTGCCGGAGACCCCGCGCATGCCGATGTTGGGGATGGTAAAGTCGTCGAGGACATAGAACCCCACGTGGTGGGCGAGCGCCTCGGCCAGGGACGCATAGCCCCAAAGCTCGAGGTCCTCGCGCGTGATCACGGTGAGTGACGCGGCGACCGCCGTGGCCTTGGTCGCGGTCTTGGTCGCCGCGTATACCTCGAGGTCGATGTTGAGCAGGTCCTCGAGGCTGAGCTCGGTAAGAGCCTTGATGTTGTCGACAGGAATCGACGAGGTGGGTGGCTCCGCCTGGTCTTCGCGGGCGGACACCTCTGGTGCCGCGACGAGGGTCACCGCACAAAAAGCGAGCGTCGAGATGGCTCTTCCGGTCATCTTTGACTCTGCAAACACCATGTCGTGTCCTGCTCTGGCGCCCCCTCGAGAAAGCGAGGGCGCCAGAGCGCGAGGCGCCGCAAATTATTGGCAGGGTGCCGTTGGCAGCACCTCGCTTTGACACTGCTGGGTGGTCTTGGTCGCGTCATCGTAGGCGCACTTGAACAACGCCGCGATGCACGCGCTCGATCTGCCGCGATATGTTTCGAGGTCAGGTGTCACGCTCACCTTCGCGCCGAGCGCGCCCGGCACCACGTAATCGGCGGGGAATATCAACGTGACCCACTCATTGTGGGTCGAGATCCAACCCGGCACCGGGAAGAGCGAGCCCGCGTTACGAGCTGCTTCGAGGTCAGCGTAGGAAGCTCGCAACGACGGGTCGGTGATCGCGGTCGCGGGATCGGCGATGGGCACGGCCGGCGTGGATCCTTTCTTCGCGCTGAAGGCGATCTGCGCCTCTTCGGTGAGGGCAAACTTCACGAACTCCAAGGCGATGTCGGGGTGGGGAGCCGTGCTGCTCAGGTTGAGGACGTCGACGCCGAAGATGAACGAACCTTCCGATCCGGGAGCCGCGGCGATGCCGAAGTCGATACCCGCGGTGGCGCCCGAGAAGACCATCTCGCCTTTTGCCCAGCACCGAGCACATACATCAAAGCATCACCGTCGATGATGGCGTGGGCGGGCAAGAACCACTTCTTCTCGTCGCCGGCAGCGTCGATGGGCGCCATCCACACGCACTCGCGCGTCACGAGGTCCAGCAACGTGTCGAGCGCCGCGACGAAGTAGGGGGTCGGGTCTGCGATCGTGTGCGCGACGACATCCGGCGGCATGGCGCCTTGCACGAACAGGCGCGAGGTAGACGCTTGGCCGGTAAGACCGAGGGGCTTGGGGCGATCGCCGGCGGCGCCGTAGGGATAGCTTGTGCAATCACCTTCGCTGGCCGGATTCGCGGGGTCCGGGACGCACGCGCGATAGTTGTCGCAGAAGGCTCGAAGCTCGGTGAGGGTCTCGGGCGGGTCGGTCACCGCGCCGGCGTAGTGTAAGGTGTTCGTTCTGTTGACATTGGTCGGGAAGCTGAGAACCTTCCCGTCGACCGTCATGAGCTCGAGGAGGTCAGCGGGCAATTGCGCGAGGGTAGCGTCGAGCTCGGCGATGGTCGAGAGATCCTCCACGATATACCCGACGTTGTTGCCGCTTGTATCCTTCAGGCAGCCGACCGGGACGCCGGTGTCGCCGCCGGTCGAGGGGTCCAGGATACATTGGGTGCTGGCTATTTGACTGGAGTTGGCCTGGCCTATGTCCCACTCCTTTTCGCGAAATTCGTAGAGGCGATCTATGTCGACGCTGGTGATGCCGACGATGTTGACGTCGATCCCGGTCT
>CAYXQW010000327.1:3426-3972 GCA_964466695.1 uncultured Bdellovibrionales bacterium | reverse complement strand
CACACGCGGCGCGCGCGCGACTCCCGGACGGGCCTCGGGATTTTGCAGGTCCTCGGGCAGATCGCCGACGTCGATCTCTTCGTGCTCGCAAAAGAGCAGCGTCCGCTCGATGACGTTCTCGAGCTCACGAATGTTGCCAGGCCAAGAGTGTGCGGCGAGGCGCTGCTCGGCCGCACAGGAGAGGCCCCTCACGGCCTTCGCGAGGCGCTTGTTGTACTTCTTGACGAACGCCTGCGCGAGCAAGGGGATGTCCTCCTTGCGGTCGCGCAAGGCCGGCAGGGAGATGGGGACGACGTTGAGTCGATAGTAGAGATCGTCGCGGAAGTTGCCGGCGCTTATCTCCTGCGACAGATCGCGGTTGGTGGCGGCGACCACGCGCACGTCCACCTTGATGCTGCGGATGCCACCCACCCGCTCGAACTCGCCCTCTTGCAAGGCGCGCAAGAGCTTGACCTGCATGGCGGGGGGGATCTCGGCGATCTCATCGAGGAAGAGGGTGCCGCCGTCAGCGAGCTCGAAGCGACCTGGCTTGGACGACACGGCGCC
>CAYXQW010000327.1:650-3416 GCA_964466695.1 uncultured Bdellovibrionales bacterium | reverse complement strand
TCGTAGCCGAAGAACTCGCTCTCCATGAGATCCTTAGGGATGGCCGCGCAGTTCACCTTGATGAAGGGCTTGGTCTTACGCGTGGAGTTCTCGTGCAGGGCCGTGGCCACGAGCTCTTTACCCGTGCCGCTCTCGCCGGTGATGAGGACCGTCGAGGGCGTGGCGGCGACCTTCTCAATGATGCCGTAGATCTCCTTCATGCGCGGCGAGCACCCGATGATCTGATAGCGACCCGAGCTGTCGCCCTCGTCGAGCAGCCGCGTCCGGTTCGCCGCACGCACCGCGGCGGCCTTGCGCACGGCGTGCTTGAGCTCGTCGCGGTCGAAGGGTTTGGTGATGTAATCGAAGGCGCCTTGCTTCATGGCGGTGACCGCGGTCTCGACGCTGCCGTGCGCGGTGATGACGATGACGGGCAGGTAAGCGTAGCGCTCCTTGACGAGGCGCAAGAGCTCGAGGCCGTCCATCCCGGGCATGCGCAGATCGGTGATGAGCAGATCCACGTCGCGCGTCTCGAGCATGGCCAAGGCGCTCTCGCCGTTCGCCACGGCGATGGTCTCGTGACCGTCGCGCACGAGCAGCGCGCCGAGCACCTTGCGCAGGTTCGCTTCGTCGTCGGCTATGAGCACGGTGGCCAAAGTTACCAACCTCTCAGCAAGGACCGCTGTAGATGCAGCGCGAGGTCGGGGTCTCGTGGATGACGATCGCCGAGAGCCCCGGCAAGCTCGGCGCGAGGCGTGCCCAGACCCAGGCGGCGATATGCTCGGCCGTGGGATTCTCGAGGCCCTCGACGTCGTTCAACACCTGATGATCGAGCTTCGCACGAAGCGGCGCGAAGGCGCGCTCGATCTCGGCGAAGTCGCAGACCCAACCGCTGCGCTCGCCGACCTCGCCGCTCACGTGGATCTCGCAGGCATAGCCATGCCCGTGCATGACGTGGCACTTGTGATCTCGCGGCGTGTTGCCGAGCCTGTGCGCGGCCTCGAACGAGATGGTCTTGACGATGGTCGTGCTCAACAGACAGCCTCTTCGCGGTGGAGGTTCAAGGAGGAGTCCTTGTGACACAAGATACGCCGCGGGTGTCAAGGGCGCCACACACGCGCCGCGAGAGGCTCGTCGCCCTCTTCGGCCTGAGCGCCGATCCGCCCACGGGGCGCGGCGGCCACGTGGGCATAGCCTTGTGGTGCGCCAACACGCTCCGCGTCGACGGGCAGCGCATGGACGAGGTGTGGGTCCTGCCCGTCTACCGCCACATCTTCGCGAGCAAACGAGAGCTCTCGCCCTACCACCACCGCCTGGCCATGACCCGCCTCGCCTTCGCAAACCTTGAGGGCGCCCGCGCGCCCATCATCATAAGCGAGATCGAGCGCGAGCTCTGCGAGGCCTCGACCGCGCCCATAGGCACGGTGGACGTCCTCACGCACCTTCGCGCGCACCACCCCGAGAGCCGCTTCGTGCTCATCCTCGGCGCCGACAGCTACCGAGATCTTTGCGCCGGCAGATGGAAAGACGCGCCCGCCATCGCGCGCCTCGCGACCGTGGTCGGCATCGCCCGGCCGGGGCTCGCACATGACGGCGACCTCGAGGTCGTGCCGAACTTGAGCCGCATCAGCTCCACCCTCGCCCGGAGCACCCGCGACCCGGAGCTGCTCGCCACCATCTTGCCGCCCGAGGTCTTCGACTACGTGCGCGCGCACGGTCTCTACGCGCATGGCAGGTGACGGGCTACCTCCTGACCTGCTATGGCACGAGCTCATGGAACCTTGCGATCTCGAGCGCGTCATCGAAGAAGTAAAAGACCTGAGACAAGAGCTCGACGAGCGCGCGCGCGCGGCCGTCCTCGAGACCTTGCGACGCCTGGATCGAGGCGAGCTCCGCGTGGCCGAGCCCTCGGGCGACGGCTGGGTCACCCACGCGTGGATCAAGAAGGCCATATTGCTCTACTTCACCATCACCAAGCTCGAGTCCGTAAAGATCGGCCCCTACGAGTACCACGACAAGATCCCGCTCAAGACTGACCTTCGCGAGCAAGGCGTGCGGCTCGTGCCCCCGGGCGCCATCCGCTACGGCGCCTACCTCGAGCCCGGCGCGGTCGTCATGCCAGGGTACGTAAACATCGGCGCGCGCGTCGGCGCCGGCACCATGGTCGACACCTTCGCCACCGTGGGCTCCTGCGCCCAGGTCGGGAGGAACGTGCACCTCTCGGGCGGCGTCGGCCTCGGCGGCACCCTCGAGCCGCCGCAAGCCTCGCCCGTCATCATCGAAGACGGCGTGTTCGTAGGCTCGCGCTGCATCGTCGTCGAGGGCGTCAGGGTCTGCAAGGAGGCCGTGCTCGGCGCCGGCCTGGTGCTCACCGCCTCCACCCCCATCATCGACCCACGCGGCGAGGTGGAGGTCATCCACAAGGGCGTCGTCCCACCGCGCTGTGTGGTCGTGCCGGGCGCGCGCGCGAAGAAATTCGCGGCCGGCACCTACAACTTGCCCTGCGCCCTCATCATCGGCGAGCGCAAGGCCTCGACAGATCTCAAGACCACGCTCAACGAGGTGCTTCGCCGCTTCGACATCCCGTCATAAAACACGAGGAGTGGAGTATTCATGCACGAGACCCACGCCGCCATCCGCGCTCGCTTGGGCGAGCTTTGCCTCGAGCTCTTGCAGATCCCGAGCGTCACCGGCAGCGAGGCCGAGATAGCGGGATACCTCCGGCGCTTTGCCCTGGGACAGCGACAGCTCGGCCGCGACGACATCTTCTCGCACCACAACGCCATG
>CAYXQW010000327.1:0-640 GCA_964466695.1 uncultured Bdellovibrionales bacterium | reverse complement strand
CCCCGACACGCGGAGGCCCTGCATCGCGCTCGTCGGCCACATCGACACCGTCCCCCCGGCACCTTCCGATCTCGCGCCCCACCTCACCGCCGACCGCGTCGTGGGCCGCGGCGCCTCCGACATGAAGGGCGCGGTGGCGGTCATGCTCGCCCTGGTCGAGACCCTCGACCTGCGCTCGCTGCCCTTCGCCCTCATGCTCGTGCTCTACGATCGCGAGGAGGGGCCCTACATCGGCAACGGCCTGCAGCCGCTGCTCGAGAGATACGAGCCCTTGCGCGCGATCGATCTCGCCATCTGCATGGAGCCCACCGACAACACCCTCCAGCTCGGCTGCATGGGCAGCATCCACGCCAAGGTCACCTACCGCGGCCGCGCGGCGCACTCGGCCCGCCCCTGGCAGGGCGAGAACGCCATCCACAAGCTCGGCCCCCTGCTCGCCGCGCTCAAAGCCCGCGGCCCGCGCGACGTCGAGCTCGGCGGGCTCGTCTTCCGCGAGGCCATAAGCGCCACCTTGGTGAAGGGCGGGGTCGCGACCAACACCGTCCCCCCCGAGGCCGAGGTGAACCTCAATCACCGCTTCGCCCCCACCCTGCCCATCGACACGGCCGTCGAGCGCGCCATCTTGGAGCTCAAGGATCTC
>CAYXQW010000326.1:0-3978 GCA_964466695.1 uncultured Bdellovibrionales bacterium | reverse complement strand
GCATCGACGAAATAGGGTTGATGCGTAGTGATGAAAATCTGGGAACCGCCCTTTTGTTTGGTGCCGTGAGTTCTGAGTTCCACCGCCAGCGCCTCGAGTAGCTTGTGGTAGAGCCCGTTTTCAGGCTCTTCGATACAGAGAAACGGAGGGGGCGCAGGATCTTCGAGCAACAGCAAGTAGGCAAAGACCTTCAACGTGCCGTCAGACATTTGCTGCGAATAGAAAGGGTCGCCAAAGCCCTTGTCGTTGAAGCGCAAAAGGAGTCGGCCATCGGCCGTTTTGTCGGTGTCGATTCTCTCGATGCCGGGAATCTTGGCGGCGATCCGATCGAGAATGGACTGGAATTTCTTGGGGTGCTCGCGCTCCATAAATTGGACGACATTGCCGAGGTTGTCGCCGTGGACACTCAGATGCTTCTGGGGACCCGCTAAAGGTAGGCTACGTGCGGCGTCAGGTGTGAAATAGCTAAGATACCATCCTTCAATGAAGCGCCGAAACGCCGAAATTCTAGGGTGCTGCTTGAGCGCTCCGAGCGTGGCGATGCCGAGCTTGCGCGGGTCTTCCAGCTCCACGACCTCGGTTTGTCTGCTCTCCTCTGCGCCGCCTTCCTCAATGGAGGCCATCAGCCGGGGCAGATCAATCTCCTCTTTGTCTTCGTCCATGCCTTCTCCATCATCTCTCCAGACAAGCCCTTTTCCCTCACGCAATGTCAGGAAGGAGAAAGGTCTGCCATGCTTCTGCCCCCTGCGTCGCTGGCGGAGCCGTTCTTGCAACACATAGGGTCGGCCCGTCGCATCAACATTGACCGCCATTTCATAGGTAATGGGCCGGGCATTGCTCTCTTCCTTGTAGTACACCTCGAATTCTATGGGGCCATCTTGGCCCTGCGACCGGATGCGCTGAAATCCTCCGCGCCCGCGCAAATCACAGGCCTCCTCGACCCCCGCGCGCAGGCAGTCCGCCAAGAACCCAAAGGCATCGAAGAGCGAGCTTTTACCAACGCCGTTCTTGCCGATCACCGCTGTCATGGGCGTCAAGGGCTCGGTCTTCTGAAGGTTCCAGAGTTTGCCCAGCGCTACATTCTGAAGCGCGCGAAAATTCTTGATTCTGATGCCCTCTATGCGTGCCATGGCGACCTCCGACAAGCTACTCCAGATCGGTGATGATCCTTACTCGTGCCCCGTGCGCATGAGCATTTGGTCGTACCCGTACCACATGAGGCGTGTTCGGTCTCGAAGCAAATCTCCACCGGAAACGCACCCGTGAATAATGACCATGTAGCACGCTCGCCTAGCCGTGCACGCATCCCCGAGCACAGCTCGCGAAGATGCCGCAACTCGTCCGAGCGGCAACAAGAGCGCGGTGTGCTCGTCGAGGCGAGCGCCCTTTTGCTCCCGTGGTTTCGCCTCGGCGCGGGTTACAATATGAGCACCATCGCCACCGACAGCGTCCGCTGCGACGAGCCCGGGGCAGAGGGGTTCTTCGTGCGAGGTGAGGCGGTTTATTGAGTAGGACTCATGCCAACTCGCAGATGGCGCGTTTGAGCTTGTTCGGATCGATGGTTTCCTGCTCGTCGACGAGGGGCTGATAGAAGTAGAAAAAATTCGGATCTACTTTGTGCCCCGGTCCGGAGATCTTGTCGAAGAGCGTGTCGTAGGAGACGGGCTCTTTGCCCTCATGCAGAACAATACGAATGTCGTTACGGCTGATTTGGTAGGGCTTAATGTCTCCTAGCAACACAACAGGCAGATGGTCCTGCGATCCTCCTTGATGCAACCACCAAGTCTGTAGCTCTTCCGGGTTACTAAGGCGCTTCCTTATGGCCTGTCGTTCCTTGCCATCGAGAGCATGGAACCACTCTTCGTACTCGATATAGGTCTTCCAGAGAGTTTTGTGGCCGTGGTCGCGCGACAACCACTTCGCTGCCGCGGGTATCTGCTCTCTGTATCGTTTGAGGAGGAAGATGATGTCTCCGTCCGAAGGCGCATGGATCTTCTCACCTCCCACGTCGACCGTCTTCGTGAGCGCTTCGAGCGAAAAGATCTTGCGTAGGGCGTCTTGATCGTGGAGTGCGTTGCCTAGCTCGGAGACCGCTTGGCACAAGAGGTACTTGTCATACTGGACTTTGTGGTGACCGTAGATCCAAGTGAACAAGAAGTTGCGGGCATCGACGACGCCTTGCAAGACGCTCAGCGCCGTCTTGCGAAACGCGAGCCCCATTATCGCGCCATCCGCATACGGTGACGCCGTGACCGCCGTGAGCAAGCGGTCGACGTCCACGGCGGTGTTGCTCACCCCGGAGGCCCAGGTATCGCGCACGATGTAGTCGAGCTTGTCGACGTCGATCGAGTGGCTGTTTAGGAGCTGAATGAGGACGTTCGTGAAGCGCTTCTTCTTGTCGTTCGTCGCCCGGTAGACGCAGCCGATGATCATGCGAGCAGCTAACAACGGATCGGCGTCAACCTTCGTGACAGCGTCTTTGAACTGCTGCATCAAGACGAGAGCGCTCGCCTTCTCGTGTGGCTTGGGCGACGCGTCCTCAAAGTCATCGGCGAATTCCGGGTCGTTGGCGAGCTCGTGGCAAAGCGACGCACTCAACGCGTTGCCCTCATCGTAGTAGTGCTCGAAGGTGTGCGAGAAGGGTGCATGAGCGCAATCGTGCAGCAGACAGGCAACCAGAAAGCTGTTCTTGAGTCGGTCAATATCCTCGGGGCTCGTGAAACCGACTTCGTCGATCAAGCTCTTGGCGTTGCGGTAGAGGCTGTAGAAAGCCTGCTTGCCGAGATGATAGACCCCGAGCGAGTGGATGAATCGATCGTGGCGCGCTGATGGGTACAGGCAGCGCATCGAGGTTTGCTCGATGTGACGTAGGCGCTGAAAGATCGGGGTGTCGATAAAGAGGCGGCACCATTCGTTGGGCACGTGGATATACCCATGCACCGAGTCTTTGAAGACCTTCTCTTTATTTGAATCGGTCATGAATCCCCCCCCTGGGTCGATCAAACTGGCGCGGCGACCTCTGTTCTCAAGATTTGCAGTACGTTCTGGCGAACCTCGCTCGGGATGCGCCAATTGAAAGCCTCTTCGACGTCGTCTTCAGACCACTGTTTCTTTCGCGTGATGACGTTGTCACACAGTGAGAACATGTCGGGGCTCTTGTTGACGGCCCAAACGATGCAGTCGCCTGTGACGTCGACAAAGACGGAAGGCACGCTACGCTCGATAGCGCCGCGAACGCGATTGAGGTCGCGCGTGGTGACCCGCTCGTGTTTTTGGAGAAGATTAGCCAGGATGCAGTCGGCATCGATCACGTTGTGCATGTTACGCTCCCGCAGCTTCAGATAGCCTCGACGACCGTCACCATTTCATGCGGATCGGTTATCGTCAATGCGTGATGATGTTTACGCCCCGCAGCGGATACGGCAGACCTCAGCAGCCTGTTGCTTGACGATGATCGAAACGCTGGCGATCCTCTTTTCCACCGAAAACGCACCCGTGAATAATGACCACTAGCCGTGCACGCATCCCCGAGCACAGAGCGGCGAATACGCCAAATGCCGTGCGCATCACCCTCACGAAGTCCTCGATCGGGACGTCAGGCATCGGCACAGGCGGATCCATATCAGGACTTGTGCCGAGCACATCTAGTCGACCGAGCTCATGACCGCGCTGGTGTTCGGCGACGAGAACAGCGCGAAGGCGATAATGCCGAAGACAAAGAGATTGCGGCGGCTGCGTAAGTCCGCAACTCGTCCGAGCGGCAACAAGAGCGCGGTGTGCTCGTCGAGGCGAGCGCCCTTTTGCTCCCGTGGTTTCGCCTCGGCGCGGGTTACAATATGAGCACCATCGCCACCGACAGCGTCCGCTGCGACGAGCCCGGGGCAGAGGGGTTCTTCGTGCGAGGTGAGGCGGTTTATTGAGTAGGGTGCGGCTCTTTTCGCTCGAAGAAGAGTGCTGCAAAATCGATCAGTTGCGCGG